>DATLQY010000702.1:0-8083 GCA_035534975.1 Pirellulales bacterium | reverse complement strand
TCGACGAATACAAGGCGGAGTACGGGCAATCGGTCGTCTGCGGTACCGCGCGGCTGGGCGGGTTTCCCGTCGGGATCGTTGCCAACCAGCACCACCAGGTCCGTCCCGCCGACGGCCCGGTGCAATTCGGCGGCGTGCTCTATGTCGACAGCGCCGAGAAGGCGGCCCGTTTCATCATGAATTGCAACCAGGACTGGCTGCCGATCGTCTTCTTGCAGGACGTCAACGGTTTCATGGTCGGCCGCGACAGCGAACGAGCGGGCATCATCAAGGCCGGCGCGAAGCTGGTCAACGCCATCAGCAACAGCCGCGTGCCCAAGCTCACGGTTCTTATCGGCGGTTCGTTCGGGGCCGGCAACTACGCTCTGTGCGGCAAGGCATTCGATCCGCGGCTGATCTTCGCCTGGCCCTCGGCCCGCTGCGCCGTGATGGGGGGCGAGCAAGCCACTTCGACCCTGCTGGAAATCACGATCAAAAGCCTCCAGCGCCAGGGCGAAACGGTCGACGCCGAGGCGTTGGCCCGGCTGCGTGAGAAAGTCAAGGGCGACTACGACCGGCAGATGGACGTGCGTTACGGCGCCGCGCGCGGCTGGGTCGACAGGATCATCGACCCCACGCAAACCCGCGAGGAGTTGATCTTCGCCTTGGAACTCGCCACACGGCACGCCGACCAGGAACCGTTCCGGCTGGGTGTGTTTCAGGTTTGATGGAACGCAACCTGATTGCGTTTCATAATCCTAACGCGTCGTTGCTTCGCTCGGCCGCATCCAAACGGAGGCGTAGGGTGGGACAAGATCGCGCAGCGAGCGCCGGCCCACCAACGGCGCTTTACGAAATCGGCACGATGTGCAGCGCGTAGCCGACCCGCGCCAGCGCCTCGGCCAGCGTATCGACGGCCAGGTGTTTTCGCCGCGCCAGCACGTGGCTGAGCATGTCTTCGGCCAATCCAGTGGCCTCGCAGAATTCTCGACGGTTACTGAATCGGGTACGAATGAGTTGTTCGAGCTCGTCCCGGTAATCCGAAGGCCGCACGTATCCCGCTGCGATGCCAATGCGGCTGCACAAGTCCTGCCCGATCTTGTATGGAAGCTTCTGCTGCGTTTCGCGGCGTGTGAGTCCCATCGCGGCATAGAATTCCCACACGGCCGCCATCCAAAAGTTGCTGTATTCGTTCCAGTCGGGATGGCTCTTCGCGCGCGAAATAAGTCCACACACAAGGTCTTGTTCGTCGGGATCGAGTCGCGCGAGCGAAAAAACCTTGCCTTTCAGATCGGTATATTCGTCAGGGGAGCTCATAGGTAACAAACTCGACTTCTCCCGCGATGCTCAGGTAAATGCACTTCTGACCGAAAATGACGCAGGTGGCCGCAAGCAAGGAACGCAACTCCGCGCGTTGCGTTGGTGCGATTGCCACCAGGAATTTTCGTGACTTGTCGAAAACACGCTCCTGTGTGTCAGGGTCGCGGTAGAATCCGTCGTATTCGTCGGGTGCGATGGTGCGGCCCCCGAAATTTGCGAACAACTCATCGTCCAGCCAAGCCCAGGCGTCTGATAAATGTGGCATTCCATCAGACAAATTCACGTCACGTCTAAGGGGAATAAAGAACGAACACTCCAACAAAAGTTCTTGGCTCATTTTTCATGCTCGCACCCGTGAGCCAGGGCAGGACCTCATGTCAGTGTCCGTTTGAATGATACGCCCTACTTGACCCTCAGTCAAGTTCCGACTGGGAATGACAAGAAGGACCGATTCGGGTTATCTTGACATGCTGGCTGACGGAGCGGCCCGACGCTCCATTCCCGCCGTTTGACGTGATACAACGGAGATCAACCATGAGCGTTCTACCTTTCATGAGCTTGTTCCGCGAGCTCGGCCAGCGCGAAACCCGCGCGATCGTCCTGATGGATGGACCGGGCGATCAGAGCCGTATTCCGGCGGACCGTTACGAATTGATTGAATTCTACTGCACCGACCCGAAGTGCGATTGTCGCCGCGTCCTGTTGCGAGTGATCGCCCGTTCCGCCGAGGAGCCGGTCTGCACGATCAGCTTTGGATTCGACGCCGATGACCCTACTCGAGGTCCGTACGTCGATCCCTTGAACCCCCGCCGCAAGTTTGCCGATGAAATGCTCCAACTTGTCGATCAGATGGTCCTGTCCGACCCGAAATATGTCGAGCGTCTGGAGCGGCACTATAAAATGGTCAAAGACAAGGTAGGAGGCCGCTCGCGGTTCGACCCCCGCGCCCTGACGCCGGAACAGCGCATCGCCGAGCGGAAGCGGCGCCGGAAGACGCTCAAGAAGGTGTCATCGGTCCGCAGGCGCCCTGGGGCACCCCCTCACCCATGATTCTCAAGATCGCCAACGGCGCCGGTTTTCTCGGCGACAACGTCGACGCGCCACGGAGGCTGGTCGAGGCGGCCGAAGTCGATTATCTGACCTTGGAATACCTCGCCGAGCTGACCCTCTCAATTCTTGCCCGCGTGCGCGAGAAAGACCCCGCCGCCGGTTACGCCGAGGACTTTCTTGGCGTGCTCGACAGTCTCGTGCCCGCCTTGAACGCCCAGCCGCGGCTCAAATTGGTGACTAATGCGGGCGGCATGAATCCCGTGAGTTGTGCCCACGCCGTTGCGAGAATCCTGATCAAGGTAGGCCTGAACGATACGCCCATCGGAGTCGTGACCGGTGACGACCTGTTGGCCGACCTCGCAATGCTTCAAGCGGCTGGCTGCGCATTCACGAACCTCGATACCCGCCAAGCGCTGGCGACGCTCAATGAGCCGGTAGTCAGCGCCAACGCCTACCTCGGTGCCCGCGAAATCGCTGGGTGCCTTGACTCCGGAGCGAGGATCGTCATTACTGGTCGCGTGGCCGACGCTTCGCTCACCGTCGGCCCAGCCGTGCATGCATTCGGTTGGAGCTGGGACGACTGGCGGCGCCTGGCCGCGGCAAGTGTCGCCGGCCATATGATCGAGTGTGGTGCGCAGGCCACCGGAGGATTCTATCCGCACTGGCGCGAGATCGATCTTGCCAATATCGGCTACCCAATCGCGGAACTAAACGACGCCGGAGACGTTGTGATCACCAAGCCGCCGGGTTCCGGCGGCGTCGTCAATCGAGAAACCGTGGCGGAACAGCTCGTGTACGAGATCGGAGACCCGGCCCATTACCTCACGCCAGACGTCGATGTCGATTTCTCGACGGTCGAAGCCGAGGAGCTTGGTCACGATCGGGTGGCGGTGCGAGGCGCGACGGGCCGACCCGCGCCGGAGAGCTACAAGGTCTCGTTGGCTTACCGAGCGGGCTTTATGGCCTCCGGCCAGATGCTGATCTATGGCCGCGACGCGGCGGCCAAGGCCAGGGCATGCGCTGAAATCGTGCTTGACCGTTTGCGTTTGGCGGGCCACAAATTCGAGCGGTCGTTTGTCGAGTGCCTGGGAGCGGGCGAGAGCGTGCCGAGCCTGGCGCCGCCGCCGGCCGAACTGCGCGAGGTGATGTTGCGGCTTTCGGTCCATGACCCGCGGCGCGAGACGGTCGAGCGGTTCGCCAAGGAATTCGCTCCGCTGGCCACCAGCGGACCCGCCGGGCTCGCCGGCTACGCAAGTGGCCGTCCCCAGCCGCGCCCGGTGTTCGCCTATTGGCCAACACTTGTGCCCAAGCGACTGGTGAAGCCGCGGTATCAGGTCCGCGCTGCCGCTGACTGGATCCAATAAAGCGGTCGCATGACCGCAGAGCGACGGAAGATGTAACGTAGGACGGAATTCATTCCGTCATCGGTCGCCAAAGGCCCCTGTCCTCACGGAATGAATTCCGTGCTACGCCTAGGTGCTGACCTACTCCCTCGTGATAAATTCGTCCAAGTTCAGCAACGTCCTTCCGACCATGATCCATGCGGCCAACTCCGCCGGATTGGCTTCCTCGGGTCGGGCTACGCTGCCGGCAAGGGCCGCGGCGCTCGGAGGGTCGGCTTCGGCCAGCGCAAGCTCGCCGGCGTACAGTTCTGCCAGATCGGCAAGCTCCTCAGACGTCGGCGCGCGGCCGAGGCAAAGCCGGAAGGCATATTGCAATCGCTCGGCGAGCGTCGTCGTCCCGCCGGCCGAGCATGGCGCTTCGACCACGATGCGCCGCGCGAGTGCCTGGGCGCACTCGAAAAACACGGGGTCGTTCAAAAGCGTCAGCGCCTGGAGCGGCGTGTTCGAGCGCTCGCGCCGCGTACACGCCACGTTCGAATCGGGCGCGTCGAAGGTCAACAGCATCGGATAGGGGCTGGTGCGCTGGAACCAGGTGTAAAGCCCACGACGGTAACGGTCGGCACCCTGGCTCTCGTCCCAGTGCGCGCTGCCCGAATAGGTCAGCTCCGAAATTCCGGCCGGTTGCTTTGGCCGAACGCTTGGCCCACCGACCTTGCGGTTCAAAAGGCCGCTGGCCGCCAGCGACAGATCGCGTATCGCCTCCGCCTCGACGCGCAACCGCCGCTGCCGGGCAAGCAGCAGATTGTTCGGGTCGCGTTCGATCAACTCGGGACGCACCGCCGACGATTGCCGGTACGTGGACGACGTGACGATCAACTTGTGCAGCGATTTCAAGCTCCAGCCGCGTGCAATGAATTCACTGGCCAGCCAATCGAGCAACTCGGGGTGGGTCGGCGGCTCGCCTTGCGTGCCGAAGTCGTCATCGGTCGCCACCAGTCCGCGGCCGAAGTGCTTCATCCAGACGCGGTTTACCGTGACCCGCGCGGTCAACGGGTTGGCCGGGTCGACCAGCCATTGGGACAGGTCGAGCCGATCGGGCCGCGGGCCGCGAGCCACCAGGCGCGGCAGCACGGCCGGTACGTGTGGCTCTACTTCGGCGCCGGGCCGGAGAAAGTCGCCGCGAATCATCACCCTCGTAGACCGCGGCGGATTGACCTCCGCCAGCGCCTGGGCCCTGGTCAGGCTGCCCGGATCGGCAGGCGCTTGCTTGGCGTGTTCGGCGGCGGCACGCTCCAACGCGGCCACGCCCGGATCGATCGCGCGATGGTACCTGGCCACGGCGTCTTGCTCGTCGGCGCTGCGCTCGCCTTCCGGCCTGGCGAGAATCGCCGCCAGCTCGGAGGAAATACCCGTTGCTGTGATGGCCCCCTTCGACGTAGTGACTGACAGCCGTAGCTTGCCGATCGTGTGTTGCAAGCCATGCTGCTGGTCGAGCGTGATCGTGAGCAGCGTTTCTCCCTCGTCTCCGAACGGTTCTTTGACTTCGAACACGGCGACATGATCGCGACCCACCTGCGGAACGATAGCCCAGCCGGTCTTGGCATCGCCGTCGAACGCATGCTCCGCGGGAAAACCACCCTGCGCGAAGTCGGCCGAGGCCTTGTCGAAAAGGACCGGCCTGGTTTCTCCGCCTGCCGCCGGCGCGGACGTAACGCGAAGCTCGGAGAGGACGAAATTGCCGTGCGGCGTCCGTCCGGGACCTTGCGACGGCAGGGCCGGGTCGGCGAGCACTTCCAGACGAATGGCTGTAATGCCCTTGAGGTCCGTCTTGGCGCTGAGTGTGTACGTGTCGGCAGGGGGATTCGGGCCGCTGGCCAAAACCGAGCCGTCCGCATGCACCGCCAGCGTCGCGCCGGCGGTCGAAAGGGCGACGGAAGGCGGCAAAATGGTCCAAATCGTCAACGTGTCGAGATCGAGGCTTCGTTCCCACTCGCTGCGCCGCATCGGCAACGTATCTTGCTCGTAACGTTTGATGGCGGCAGTGAAGGTGGCGTGCTGGGCGTCGAATGCTTGCTTCGCCTGCCGGTACGCGGCGAGCTGTTCGGCCAGCGGGGCGGGGATTTCGACCTCGTCGACGCTATTGAAAAAGGCGAATAGACCGTAGTACTCCCGCTGCGCGAGCGGGTCGTATTTGTGGCTGTGGCACTGGGCGCAGCCAATGGTCAGCCCCAGCCAAACCGAACCCGTGGTGTTCACGCGATCGACGGTCTTTTTGACGCGATCTTCCTCCTGGTCGGCGCCCCCTTCGCGGTTGGTTAGCGTGTTACGATGGAAGCCGGTGGCGATCCGCGCGTCGTCGTCGGCGTCGGCCAGCAAGTCGCCGGCCAATTGCCGGATCGTGAACTGGTCGAACGGCAAGTCGCGGTTCAGCGCGTCGATCACCCAGTTGCGCCAGCGCCAGGCGTGCGGTCGGCCGGTGTCTTTCTCATAGCCGTCGCTGTCGGCGTAGCGGGCCAGGTCGAGCCAATGCCGCCCCCAACGTTCGCCGTAGTGCGCGGACGCAAGCAGCCGATCGACCAGCAGCTCATAAGCGTCGCCGCGCGGATCGGCCACGAACTCCTCGACCTCCGCGGGAGTTGGCGGAAGGCCGATCAGGTCGAAGGAGAGCCGGCGGATGAGCGTCGCGCGGTCGGCTTCCGCCGCCGGCTCGATCCCCAGAGTTTCGAGTTTGGCCAGCACGAAGGCGTCGACCGGATTGCGGACGTGATCCGTGTGCCGCACCACCGGCGGTTCAAGGCGGCGGACCGGTTGGAACGACCAATGGTCGGCGTGCTTCCGGGCCTCGGCCGCGTCGTCAGGCCAAAGGGCGCCCTGATCGATCCATGCGCGCAACAGGCCAATTTCGGCGGCTGAAAGGGGCTGGCCATCGGGCGGCATCACAGTCCCCTCGTCGTTGACGCCCGACACGAACTGGATCAAGCGGCTTTCGGTGCTCTTACCCGGCGTGAATGCCGGGCCGTTGACCCCGCCTTCGAATGCCTCGTCCTTGGTGTCGAGCCGCAGGCTGGCTTCGGCCTTTTCGGCGCCATGGCACGAGTGGCAACGCTTTGCCAAGAGCGGCTGGATGTCGCGAACGAAATCAACGGCCTGTTCGGCCGACAACGGAAGTTCTTTGGCTGTCGGCGGTGGTTCGCCCGCCTGAGCATTCGCCACTGCCGCCAGCAAAGAGACCATCAGGCCGAATCGGTGGCCGCGGGGTGTCAAACGCATGACGATGAGCTCCCACGGGGGAAGGTGGCGAGTGCGTGACGCCACGCGCGCGGTTGGAGCTAAAGGGAGAGTCAAGTGTTAATTACAGTCCGTGCGGTGGCGGATGTCAACGGTTTTTCCAAGGCTCGCCGACCATGAGGGTATGCCGAGGCGTTGATCGAGGGCGCCCTTGGGCGTTCCAATTGGATTCCGAATTCTGCAACGCCGACGTCTCCGACGAGGCCGCAGAGCGGCCGAGGAGCCGTTCGGGGCACCTGTGCAGCGGGTCGGCGGAGTGTGGGAACCAGGTGGTCGAGGTCGTCACCGCGCCAATCCCAAATCGGCGGCGATCGGTTGCAGCGCGTCAATGACGAACTGGATATGAACGTCCAGCTCGACGCCGAGATCCTCGGCCCCGCGGGCGATGTCTTCGCGCTTGACGGCCGCCGCGAAGCTCTTTTGCTTGAGCTTCTTTTTCACGCTGCTGGCCTGCATGCCCGACAGCCCCTCTGGCCGCACCATGGCCACCGCCACGATGAAGCCCGCCAGCTCATCGCACGCGTAGAGCGTCTTGTGTAGCGGTGCAACGCGGGGGCAGTCGGGCAGGTAGTCGGCGTGCGACTTGATGGCATAGATCACGTCGGCCGGATAACCCTTCGCGGCCAGGATCTCGGCCCCCTTGAGCGGATGGTCGGGCGGGTTTGGCCAGCGCTCGTAGTCGAAGTCGTGCAGCAGGCCGACGATGCCCCACTTCTCCTCGTCCTCGCCGAACTTCCGCGCGTACGCCCGCACCGCCGCCTCGACGGCCAGCATGTGCTTGCGCAGGCTGTCGCTTTGCGTAAACTCGCATACCAGGGCGTAGGCATCGGCGCGATTCATGGGCATTCCGCTCGTAGAACGGAATTCATTCCGTTAAAAGTTGAGTTGAGTAGGGTGGGGTGGGACAAGCTCGCCTTGGGCGAGCAACGGCCCACCAACTTCGCTCGCGGGTGTGGTGGGCCGGCGCCCGCTCCGCGGTCTTGTCCCACCCTTTTCTAGGTTGGTCAAGGGGGTTATTTGAGCGATTGACGGTCCTCGATATCCGTGCCACGATCGGTCGTTTTTCGCGATTGCGAAAAGGATTTTTCATGGCGACGGTGCTG
>DATLQY010000701.1:0-2343 GCA_035534975.1 Pirellulales bacterium | reverse complement strand
TACGCGTCGCCGCGCGGTTGGCCGTGAGCGCGGGGCTCTTGGCTTACGTCTTCGGTCGCATCGAATGGATTCAAGTCCGCGGGTTGATTGGTACGCTCGACGCCGGCTGGTGGCTGGCGGCACTCGTCGTCTATCTCGCCTCGCAATTCGCCGGTGCCTGGCGATGGAGCCGGCTGGCGAGGCCGGTCGGGCTATCGGCCACTTACCGCCAGTGCCTGCGTTGGTACTTCGAGGGCGCCTTCTTCAGCCTTTGCCTTCCCACGTCGATCGGCGGCGATGTTTGGAAGGCCTGGCGATTGGCCGGCACGGCCAATGAGCGGTTGCTCGCCGGTTGCACGGTGCTGGCCGACCGATTGGCCGGGCTGACCGCGCTCTTGGTAATTGGCCTGGCGGCCCTTGCCAAGCAGTCATTTCGGCTTACGGCGGGTGAAGCTTTGTTCCTTGGCGGCGGGCTGTATTTCGGCGCGCTCGGGGCGATTTACCTGGGGCTGGCCGCGCTCGGTTGGCTCGGCCGGCGGCTTTGGCGCTGGCCGCTGGTTGGCGATTTGCTGTTCAAGCTCGTGCCCTTTGGCCGCCATCCCTCCGTCGTCTGGAAAGCGGTCACCTGGGGCATCGTGGTGCAATCGCTGAACGTCGCCGCGGTGGTGCTCTTGGGCCGGGCGTTGGCGCTCGATCTGCCGATGGGGGCCTACGCCGCCGCCGTGCCGCTGGTGGCCCTGGCCACCGTTCTGCCGATCAGCCTCAACGGCATTGGCGTGCGCGAAGGGGGCATGGCCTGGATGCTGGCCTCGTACGCCGTGCCGCAAACCGAGGCCGCCACGCTGGGATTGCTTTGGACGCTGGTGAACATGACCTCGGGATTGCTGGGCGGAGTGGTCTACCTCGTCGGACGCGGGAACCGCGCCGAACCCGGCGCCCGAAGCGATGCCCGCGGCGATTCAAGCAGTTACGAAACTCCGTTAGTCCCACCTCCCATCAGGATCTCTCCCATGAGTCTGTCGGCGGTCATTCCGGTTTACAACGAACGCGAGAACATCGTGCCGCTCTACGACGCGGTCACGAGCTCGCTGCGCGCGTTGGGCCAGCCGTACGAGATGGTACTGGTTGACGATGGCTCGACCGACGGCTCGTCGCGCGCGCTCGACCAGCTCGCGGCCCGCGACCCAAGAGTGAAGGTGGTCCATTTCCGCCGCAACTTCGGGCAAACGGCGGCGATGAACGCCGGTTTGCACCTGGCCACGGGCGACGTGATCGTCACGCTCGACGCCGACTTGCAGAACGACCCGGCCGACGTCGGGCTGCTCCTGGTGAAGCTCGACGAAGGCTACGACCTGGTCCAAGGCTGGCGAAAAGAGCGGCAAGACGCCTTCCTCAACCGCAGGCTCCCCTCGATCGTCGCCAATTGGATCATTTCCAAGACGACCGGCTTCGCGGTCCACGACCTCGGCTGTACGCTCAAGGCGATGCGCCGCGAGATCGCCCACGACTTGCAGCTCTACGGCGAAATGCACCGCTTTATCCCGATTCTGGCGCACTGGCGCGGTGCCCGTTGCGCCGAGGTCGTTACCCGCCACCATCCGCGGCGCTTTGGCACGTCGAAATACGGCATATCGCGCACCTTTCGGGTCGTGCTCGACCTGATCACGGTAAAGTACATGATCCAGTACCTCACGAGCCCGATGAAGCTGTTCGGCGGCATGGGACTATCGAGCCTGCTATTGGCCGCGGCCTCGGGCGTGGCGACGGTGGCGATGAAATGGTTTGGCCAGGTCGACATGACCGGCAACCCGTTCCTGCTCCTGACCGTGTTCGCGTCGCTGGCGGGCATGCAGTTCATCGTGCTTGGGATGCTGGGCGAGCTTTGCGTGCGGACCTACTACGAGAGCCAGAACAAGCAGCCCTATTCCATCCGATCGCTGGTGAATTTCGAGACCGACGACATGGAACCGCGCAAGGCCGCGTGAAGGGGATTGCGGATTTCGGATTGAATCGTTCGCCGGGCCGGGCGAGCGGGGATGCGTCAGCCCCACGGTTTTACAACGCCCTCTCCCGGCTTACCGGGATTCCGCGAAGCGCGTACTACGACCGGCAAGCGGGCTGCGTCAGCCCCTCGGTTTTCCAACAAACGCCCGCTTGAAGGCTAGGATCGTCGTATTGGGTTCTGTAGGGAACGCCCTCTGTGGCGTTCCGAGGAGTTGGTGCGACGTCATCTGGCTGGACACGGAACGCCACGGAGGGCGTTCCCTACAGAGACCGTCTCATCTTCACATCCTAGCTGTTGTTTTCCAACTCCCTCTCCCGACGCACCGGGATTCCGCGAAGCTGGTACGACGCCAGGCGAGC
>DATLQY010000700.1:0-10835 GCA_035534975.1 Pirellulales bacterium | reverse complement strand
GCGGCCAAAGGCCGCCTCGACGGTCGCTTGATTGGCGCGGGGAGCGGGACAAGGATTGGGCGGCGCGGGGACGCTGGAAAAATCGGACATTGGCCGAGGGCGCGGTCGGAAGGCGGGGTTCCTGGTATTATAGCCGAACGCCGCCTCGTAGGTTAGGCTTTCCAGCCTGACGGGCACGACGCGTGCCCTCACGCGGTCGTTTCGTCGTCTGGCAGCGGGACGGGAGCACCGAGTTCTGCAAATGCGGACTGGAGCAGCGCGACCGTGCGATCGAATTCCCGGGTTGAAGGAAACATGACCTCCATCAACACAGCCTTGCCGCCGTGCCAGATCAAACAAACGCCTCGTAGGCGCGCAAGTAACGATCCTGATGTGATTGCTTCGACGGCAAGAAGTTCGCGAAACGGGATCTCGATTTCCTCCCGCGAGATTCCAAGCCGATCTGGCTTCGGCAGGATCACGGATTTGGCAGTTAAGACGATCCGTCGCGGTTGCTTGAATGAAATAACCAAATTCGCGGTCATTGCCACTAATCCGACCGTGCCAAGCCCCGCCAAAATGCCAAAGGCAATCCGCATACCATGGGCGGAAAGACGGAACCCCAGCACGTCGCCAGGCCGGTCGTTCGTGACCGCAAAATAGCAAAATAGCCCTTCACCCGCGCAGACCAACGCCAGCAAGATCGCCATTAACCAGCGCCTTGGACGGTATGCGATTTGCGCGAGGATTCGGTCGTCGTGCATTGTGTTACCTCGACGGGTGAGGCGGCGCTCGGCTCTCGCGGCCATTATAGCGGAACGCCGCATCGCGAGGTATCGTGGAAACGTCCCCCGACCTTACGGCTCTCGCCTTGAACGATTCGACACCAAGCACCCGGTCCAGTCGCCCCACATCGCCGCGTCGCCGGCGATGGCGATGGTTGAGGTTCTGTTTACCGATCGCCGCGCTCATCGTGGGCGAGCTAAGCGTCCGATTCTATACCTGGTGTCGCGGATGGACGCCGAACTGTTACGCGGCCCAGTTGCGCTTGTTTCGACCGAACAAGGAAATCGGCGCCGACCTGCGGCCCGGCTTCCACATGCAAAGTGGTGTCTATTCGATCACCATCAATTCGCTCGGCCTGCGTGGCCCTGAAATCAGCCAGAAAAAACTCCGCGGTGTGCTTCGCGTAGCCATCGTGGGCGAGTCATCCGCCTTCGGCTACCTGGTTGGCGACGACGACGTCGCCGCCCGACAATTCGAAGCCAACCTCCGCGCGCGAGGTCTGAAGGTCGAGGTGCTCAACGCCGGCGTGCCGGGCTACAACCTGTTTCACTCGACGGTGCGCTATCGCGAGGTCGTGGCGCCGCTGGAGCCCGACCTGGTGGTGGCCTACCTCGGATGGAATGACCTGACCTACGTCGTGCGGGAACCCTTTGAGTTGGACCGGTTTCGCGCGTGGCCCGTCGCCCCTGGGTGGGAGCGACTGCTAGGGCAATCGGCGTTGTACGGGCTGGTGGCCTACCGTTTGCTCGGCGGTCCGACGCGGATGATGCCTTCGCAAATCGGCGGCACGCGGCCCACCGAAGCCGGGGCGGCCGCCTTTCATCAGAACCTGGCGCGGTTGGCCGACGAGGTCGACGCTTCGGGCGCGCGGCTGGTGGTTTGCGCCCAAGCGACGGCGGCGCACCCCGATATTTCGCCGCGCCTGGCCGCCGTGTTGGCAGACTCCGAGGAGGACCGCTCCGATGTGATTTGGATGGGCACCTGGCTGCGCGACCGCCAACACGACTTTGCCGCCGAACGGCACGTACCGTTTCTCGATGCGTACAACGCAATCGCACCGACTGTGGAGTTTCTGGCGGACTATATCCACTTGACCGCCGCTGGCGAGCGTGAGCTGGCGGAGTTTTGGACGCGCGAGCTCCTACCGCTTTTAGCCGAGGAGCGTGATAGGGCCGCCGAGCCGGTTGACACCCCCCCATAGCTCTATAAAATCAACGGCCCGTCGTATAAGATGGACGGTTTTCCCCCAGCTTGGTACGGTTCGCACCCTGGAGCATGTGCCGTGAGTAGTTTGGCCGTCGAGTCGCCTATGGCGTGCGCTGACCCCTGGAATAGGCCCTTGAACACCGCCATCGAAAAGGCCGACGTGCTCATCGAGGCCCTGGAGTGGATTCGCCGCTTCAAGGACAAGATCACCGTCATCAAGCTCGGCGGCAGCGTCATGGAAGATCCCGACGCCCTGCGGCACCTGCTGCTGGACATCATCTTCATGCGGACCGTGGGGATGAGGCCGGTCGTGGTCCACGGCGGCGGCGCGGCGATCAGCCGCGCGATGAGCGAGGCCGGCCTGACGCCCCGCTTCATCCAGGGCCGCCGCTACACCGACGACGCGACTCGCGACGTCGTCGAGCGCGTGCTGGCCTACGAGACCAATGAGCACATCTCCCAGCGCATCGAAGAGCTCGGCGGACGCGCCGCGCCCTTGAACTTTCGCACGACGAACGTGCTCTTCGGCGAGCGGATCGAGCTGCCGGGCGATGACGGCCGGCCGATCGACCTGGGGCACGTGGGCCACGTCACCCGTGTCGACCGAACCACGATCGAAAACCTCTGCTACGCCGGTAGCGTCCCGGTGGTCCCCTCGATGTGCCTGGGCGCCGCCAACGAGAAGCTCAACGTCAACGCCGACACCGCCGCCACGGCCGTGGCCCAAGCGATGCACGCCGATAAACTGGTCTTCTTGAGCGACGTCAACGGAGTCCGACGTGACAGGCACGATCCCGATTCGCTGATCCAATCGCTCACGGCCGGCGAAGCACGCGAGCTGATCGCACAAGGGGCCATTGAAGCGGGCATGATCCCCAAGGTTGAAGCCTGCCTGGAGACGCTTGAGCACGGCGTGAGCAAGATCCACATCATCGACGGGCGGCTAAGGCATTCGTTGATGCTCGAAATCTATACCAGCCGCGGAGTCGGCACCGAAATCGTCAATACACGCTGAACGCGCCGTTGGGCGAACCTTGCCGCCGTGGGGAGTGTCAAAGCGAACTTCCGGGGCAGCCGCCTCATCAACGACAAGGAGAACGCACGTGGCCATCGCCGATACGCTGAGCTCCAGCGACATCATCGAATTGTTCGAACGACACGTCGTGCCCAATTATGGCCGCTTTCCGGTCTGCCTGGTGCGCGGCGAGGGTTCCTACGTTTGGGACGCCGAGGGTAACCGCTATCTCGACCTGTTCCCGGGTTGGGGCTGCAATCTCCTGGGCCACTGTCCCGAGCCGGTCGTGCGGGCCGTACAGGAGCAGGTCGCCACGCTGATCCACGTTCCCAACACTTGGTACACCGAGGCCCAAGGGTTGTGGGCCAAGGCGCTGTCGGAGCGGAGTTTCGGCGGGCAAGCGTTCTTCTGCAATTCGGGGACAGAGGCCAATGAGGCGGCGATCAAGCTCGCCCGGCTCCATACGCCGAAACAGCGGTACAAGATCATCACCTTCCAGGGCGGTTTTCACGGGCGAACGCTCGGCTCGACGGCGGCCACCGCCCAGCCAAAGTACCACGAGGGACTGGGACCGTTGATGGCCGGCTTCGTGTACGCCCCCTTTGGAGACCTCGACGCCGTGCGGAAGCTGGCCGACGACGAGACCGCGGCGATCATGGTCGAGCCGGTGCAGGGCGAAGGGGGCGTCAATATCGCTCCCGACGGCTTTTTGCAGGGACTCCGCGAGCTGTGCGACGAACGCGAGTTGCTGTTGATCTTCGACGAAGTGCAAACGGGCTGCGGGCGGACCGGGCATTGGTTCGCGTACCAGCATTTCGGGGTCACGCCCGACGTGATGACGCTGGCCAAGTCGCTTTGCGGCGGGATCGCCGGGGGCGCCATGCTGACTACGGCCGAAATCGCACCCAGCCTGCGGCCAGGCATGCACGCGGCCACGTTCGGCGGCAACCCGATTGCCGCGCGGGCCGGCGTCGCGGCGATCGAGATGATCGAGCGGGAAAACCTCTTGGAAAACGGCCAGCGTCTCGGCGAAGTGTTCCGCTCGCGGCTCACGGCGCTGGCGAGCGAATGCGACGTGATCCGCGAGGTACGCGTGTTAGGTGTGATGATCGGCGTCGAGCTGGCGACGGAGGGCGCACCGATCGTGAAGGCCTGCATGGACCGGAAGCTGTTGATCAATTGCACCCACGGGACCGTGCTTCGGCTGTTGCCGGCGCTGAACCTGAGTGAATCGCAGGCGCACGAGGCCTGCGACCTGATGGCCGAAGTGCTCACGGCCCGTCCCGTAACTATTTCGTGATTTGATGCGCAATCTGATTGCCCTGGCCGATCTGACGAGCGACGAGATCGAGCGGATCTTCGCCATCAGCGAAGACCTCAAGCGGAAGCACGCCGACGGGCTGCGCGAGGCGCTACTGCCCGGCCGCGTGATGGCGATGCTCTTCGAAAAACCCTCGCTCCGTACTCGCGTCAGTTTCGAGGCCTGCATGGCCCACCTGGGCGGCACCAGCCTGTTTCTGGGTGAGGACGTCGGCTGGGGTTCCCGCGAGACGATCGCCGACTTCGCGCGCGTGCTCAGCACCTACGTCGATGTCATCGTCGTGCGGGCCAAGTCGCACCAGAAGTTGCTGGAGCTGGCCGAGCACTCGACGTGCTCGGTGATCAACGGACTGACCGACGACGCCCACCCTTGCCAGGCGCTGGCTGATTTGTTCACGCTCGAAGAGCTGGTCGGCCGGCTGCGCGGGCTGACCTTGGCCTACGTGGGGGACGCCAACAACGTGGCCCGCAGCCTGGCGGCCGGCTGCGGCAAGCTGGGCATGCGGTTCGCGCTGGCCGCCCCCAAGGGCTACCAGTTCGACGCCGATTTCACGGCCCGGCTGAAGCGCGACGTGCCCGATGTCAAGCTGACGATCACCGCCAACCCTCGTCAGGCGGTGCGCGACGCCGTGGCGGTGTACACCGACGTCTGGGCGAGCATGGGACAGGAATCCGAAACCGAAGTCCGCCGCCAGGCATTCGCCGAGTACCAGATCGACGCCGAGCTGATGTCGCACGCCCCGGAGTCGGCCTATTTCATGCATTGCCTCCCCGCGCGCCGCGGCGAGGAAGTGACCGACGAGGTGATCGACGGCCCGAGGAGCATCGTCGTGCAACAGGCCGCCAACCGGTTGCACGTTCAAAAGGGCATTCTGGCCTGGCTATTGGGGGCGCAGGCGTAGCAGCTCTCCCGCATCGTCGACAGCAACGTCGTGAGGGCCGGCTATTGGACCCCATCGAGCTTGCCTCAGTGATGAATGACCCCGGCGAGCGGGGTGGGGTCGGTGTGGTTCCACGCTACCGGAATGCCTGACGATCGCCATTGGCAGCATTCACCCCTCGCGATCCGTCCGGGTCCCGTACTTGAGAAACTTCGGTCCCGCCAAGACACTTGCGTTGACGGACTGCTGCCGCTTGAAATAAGCGGCGATTTCCTCGACGACGAGCGATTGTTCCGCCGCCGTGAGCTCGGGAAAGATGGGTAGCGCCAACGTCTCGCGCGCGGCCCGCTCGGTCTCGGGAAGACTCCCCTCGCGGTAGCCGAGGGAGGCGAAGCACGGCTGCCGGTGAAGTGGGACGGGGTAGTAGATTTCCGTGCCGATCCTACGCCCGGCCAGGTGCTCGCGCAGCGAGTCGCGCCGGCCGCCGGGCACGCGCACCACGTATTGGTTCCAAACGTGCCGACCCTCGGTATCCGCCGCGGGAAGCCCCAGCGCGCCGTCAAGCTTCGCTCGCCGTAACAGCTCGCCATAACGCAGGGCGAGTCGCTGACGCTGCGCCGTCCAGCCTTCCAAGTGCGGCAACTTGACGTTGAGCACGGCCGCTTGCAGTGTGTCGAGCCGGCTGTTGATGCCCAATAATTGGTGATGATAACGCGGTTGCATACCGTGGACCCGCAGTAACCGCAGCTTGTCGGCCAGTACGTCGTCTTCGGTCGTCAGCATGCCGCCATCGCCCCAGCCACCAAGGTTCTTCGTCGGATAGAAGCTGAAGCAGGCCACGTCGCCAAGCACACCGGCGCGCCGGCCGCGGTACTCGGCGCCGATCGCTTGACAAGCGTCCTCGATCACGGCGAGGCGGTGCCTCCGGGCAAGGGCGACCAAAGGGGCCATGTCGGCACATTGGCCGTAGAGGTGTACTGCGATCACCGCCTTGGTGGCCGGCGTGACCGCCGCCGCAACCAGGGCCGGGTCCAGGTTGTAGCTCGCCGGGTCGATATCGACGAACACCGGTCTGGCCCCCAACCGCGAAACGGCCGAGGCCGTGGCGAAAAAGGTAAAACTGGGCACGATCACCTCGTCGCCGGGCCCGATCTCGTAGGCCATCAGCGCCAAAACGAGCGCGTCGCTCCCGGACGCGCAAGCGATCGCGTGCCGCGCCTGGCAGAATGCCGCGATCCCGCTTTCTAGATCCTGGCAATCGGGTCCGAGCACGAAGCGTCCCGAGCGTGAGACGCGAGCCAAGGCCGCGGCCAACTCGTTCTCCAATTGGGCGTTGTGCCGGCTGATGTCGATCAGCGGCACGCCGGCGGGCGGCGGCAGGTGGGCCGACCTGCTTTGCGGATGCCCCGGCGAGAACCCCCGCTTGACCGTCGAGGTCGACGAGGCATCGTGGCTTGAGGGAGCGGACATACGTGACCCCTGTAGTTGACCGTAGGTTTTTTCTCGCCGCCTTTGCTCCACACCCGCGGAGCCAGTAACGCCACGCCGCACCCTGGCGCAATGCGGGCCGAACGGTAGGGATTGCCGCCAGTCGCGTCAAGTCCGACCATGCGCGTGCAACCCCGCTCCTCGGTTCGATTCCATCCGGCCTTTTTGAGGGGGATGTGGGGATGGAGGGGATGCGGAGATGGGGGCGGAACGGATTGGAGGTCGAGGGCGAAATACTGCGGCGAACTGAGACATCTGTATCAAACCAGAACGACGTCAGATCAGTGGCGATGCGAATCAAGCCCGGAATCCCTGGCTTTCACGCGAAACAGGCTTTGGCATGCAACGTGCAGTGGGGCTATCGTTTGGTTGCGGCCAAGGCGGCGTTATGGAAGGAACTGCGTCATGCGATCACCGCTCTACCATGTCGAATTCATCGGCGGACCGTTCGACGGCCATCGTCAGCCGATTTCGATCCCCCCCACCGCCCTGGCCTCGATGGCCGCCTTCCCTATCAGCCAAAACATCTTCCGCCTGCTCAACAACGAGGCGGGCGAGCCTGACGCGCCAACGAGCAGTCTGGCGATTTACGAGTTGGCGATCGTCGACGAGCAACCACGATATCATTTTCTCGGTGCCGCTTCGGCGGCACAACCGATCGCCCCGGAGAATTGATCCTTGTCTCGAAAAGTTCGCAATGATGGTATCGTGACCACGATCGCCACGACACCGCTCTTGGGGCGCCTCGTGCCGGCGGTGGCCAAAGGGTGAACGGCGTTTGGGGATTCCAAGTTTCGACCGGCCGAGTTAGAATCATGGCACCGCGCCTTGGGCTGAAGTTGAAATCATCGCGTACGCATGAAATGCGCCTGGGTCGCGGGACGATTTGACCGCGAGGGCGCTTGCTGCCCTGCGCAAGGCGCAGTTCATTGACCAGGAAAGGGATCAAATGAAAGTCTTATTCACATGGGCCTTGAGCCTGGCGCTTTGCGCCGGAGTGGCGTTTGCGGCGCAGCCCGGACAGAAAAAGCCGAAGGGAAGCGCTCCGGCGAAGTCCAACCGAACAAATGACGACGAGTCCGAGAAACCTGCCAGGGCCGCCGAAACCGGCGATGAGCCGGATTCGGATGGCGCGGCTACCGACGGCACCGAAGAGAACGAAGGCCGCGAAGGTTCGGCGGATGATGACAAGCCGGTGTCGAAAAGCAAGAGGCCCGTCGCCCGCGGGGCCAAGGCGAAGGAGATCGAGACGATCAAGAAAGTCAGCTATTTGCTCGGCGTTGAGTTGGTGCGAAGGCAAAAGGGTATGGGAGTCGACCTTGTCTTGGACGAATGCGTCCAGGGCATTGAGGATGCGTTTGCCGGGAAAGTGAAGGAGTTCTCGGAGGAGGAAATGAAGGACCTCCAGCTTGCGATGGAATCGATCGTGGCGGAACGCCAGGCTGAAATGATGAAGGAGGCCGGTGCCATGTACAAATTGGAGGGTGAGAAGTACCAGGCCGAAAACAAGAAGAAAGAAGGCGTCAAAACGACCAAGACCGGCTTGCAGTACAAGGTGCTCAAGAGCGGCAAGGGCAAATCCCCTAAACCGACCGATACCGTGACGGCGCATTACAAAGGCACGTTCATCGACGGCACCGAGTTCCAGAGCTCCTACAAACTAGGGAAGCCCCACACCTCGCCGGTGAACCGCTTCATTCCGGGTTGGATCGAGGCCCTGCAATTGATGAAAGTCGGCGACAAATGGCGAATCGTGGTCCCCTCGGAGTTGGCCTATAGAGCACAGGGGATGCAGGACCAGAACGGCCGCCTCATCATTCCACCCAATGTGACGTTGATCTACGAACTCGAACTGTTGAGTATCGACGCGTCGGGCGACGACGAATAGGCGTTCAGCCGGCCCCTGTTCAACCAGCGCCTGTTCAACCAGGGCGCGACCCCTGGTCGGCCCGAGCCAACAGTTCCTCGGCGCGACGAAGCAGGGCCAGGCCGGAGTCGGATAGATTGTAATCGGGGCTTTCGGGGTCGCAGGCCAGGAACCCGCCGTGGCAGTGGAGACAAGCCACCTGGCGGCCGAGGTACTCGACGCGAACTCGCAGACTGCGACCACAGGTGGGACAGTTCTGCACGTAGTGAGTCCCCTTAGCCATGCGCCTGTTCCTTCCGCCTGTAGATACCTGTTCCTTCCGCCCGTAGATACATATATCAGTCGCCGGTGCCGACGTCGTCGCTCACCGCGCGCTGCACGAGCTCGGCCTCGCGCGCCTGGTGCGCGCGGAACTGCTCGCAGAAGTTCTCGAAAGTCATTTCATCCAGTTGCCAAAGATCACGCCACCTCCGGCGATCGAAATCGTTTTCGCACTGGTCGATCAGGCGGCCCAGCGCGACGAACAAGGCGTGGTGCTGCTGCTTCAACGATGTCGCCACGTCTCGCAGTTGCGGCGCCGACACGATCGCTTCGTCGAGGTAGCCGCCTTGCTCCTTCAACGCGAACAGCATTCCGAGGTGCTCGCGCAGCTCGTCAAGCGTGTCGATCAGTCGGTTCGCGCAAGCGGCGGCGGCGGCGTGCTCCTGGTGGAACATTTCCCGGACTCTGAGGACGAACTCCTCCAACTCCCGTTGTTCTCGTTCGACATCTTCGCAGAGGACGTCGTCTAGCGTGTCGATGGACATGATAACCTCCGTTCGCCCCTGACGAGCGCAACCGATGATCCCACTGTAGAAGCGAGGCCGCTTGAGGGTCAAGAACTCAAATCCCGTGCCAATCGCGCTTTTTCGCCGTCTTCCCACCGTCGGGCGGAACTGTTACAGTCCGGGATACCCGCCATGTCTTCCTACCTTGACTATTTGACGCTGTGTCTCACCGCCGCGGCGGGAGGCGCCGTCAACTCGGTGGCGGGGGGCGGAACCTTGCTTACGTTTCCGGCGCTCTTTGCCGCGCTGGGCGTTTCGGCCCAGACCTCGGTCATGGCCAACGCGACCAGCACGGTCGCGTTACTTCCGGGCTCGCTCGCGGGCATGGCAGGCTACCGACGCGAGCTGCGCGAGGCGCCTTACTGGAGTTGGCTCTTGGTGTTGCCGAGTCTGGCGGGCGGCCTGCTGGGGGCAACGATGGTCATCGCACGGCCGAAGACATTCGAGCTCCTGGTTCCCTGGTTGATTCTGACGGCGGCGGCGTTGTTCGCGCTGCAGCCGCGGATCGCCTCGTGGGCCGGCGTGGGGCATGGTTCGTCGCGCCCCACGTCGAGCAAGATCGCCGGCGCGCTGGTGTTCCAGACGTTGGTGGCGATCTATGGCGGCTATTTCGGCGCGGGAATCGGAATCTTGATGCTCAGCTCCCTGGCGATGATGGGCTTCGGGGACATCCATCGCATGAACGCGCTCAAGACCATGCTGGCGAGTTGCATCAACAGCGTCGCCGCGACGATCTTCATTGCCCAGGGAAAAGTCCACTGGCCCTTCGCGCTGGCGATGTCCGTTGCCGCCGTCGCCGGCGGGTTCCTCGGCGCGCACGTGGCGCGCCGGCTCGACCGCAACTTTGTCCGCCGCGTCGTGGTGGCGATTGGCTTCAGTCTAGCGTGGTACTACTTCTACGCGCAACTGGCCTGAACCACTTCGCGCGCGGCCTCTTCACGAGTCGCATCGATAGTTCCACACGCATTTCGGCATCGACGCTGGGCGCGTCGTCCGTCTCCACGTCGCCGAGCAGTTGCCCCGCGCGCCGACGGCGCCCGCTGCCAAAACCCTCGTTGATGGCCGCGTGAAATAGAACCTCGAAATCGCTTGACTTAATTCCAGTTTCATTTACCCTAAACTGTCCATGCTACCTATTTTATGACATCGCAGCACTATTCGTCCTTTGCCCAACACCCAAGCAACGCCTGTAGATACTCCGAATCCCCTGCACCGTGAGGCCGCACAATTGCATTCGTACCGACGAACATACCGCCGAATCAAAACCACACGCCGCGGAGCGCTCGTCGAAGCGCTGGAACGCCGCGATCTGCTCTCAGCCGACGTGCTCTCGTACCGCTACGGTCCCGCCGATCAGGGCCAAAATGCCAACGAAACGGTCCTGACGCTGGCCAATGTCAACGCCGACGACTTCGGCAAGCTGAGCTCGACGCCCCTCGATGGGCAGGTGTATGCCCAGCCGCTCT
>DATLQY010000699.1:0-3081 GCA_035534975.1 Pirellulales bacterium | reverse complement strand
GTCGTCCACCGATTCCGGATTGACGTGCCCCGAGCACACGCGGCGGTTTTCGATCGTGGCCCAACGGTACTGCCCCCGGTCCTTGTCCTCCTCGAGCACGAAATCGCCCTTCTCGCGGCAATAGAAATTCCGCATGGTGGGGTACTTTTTTTGAATTCGTTCGAAATAGTGCAGGACGGTTTCGCGGTTGTTCGGCAGTTCCATCTCCGTGCTGAGGTTCATATTAACGTAAAAATCGTCGCACAAGGAACCGTATTCGCTCATTCGGGACATTCCTTCAGCGTCGTGGGGCGGCCTGGCGTGCAAGCGGCCGGCGTAGGAGGTATGGGCGCACCGCGCATTGCTTGCCGCGGGCTTGGTGCAGTATAGAATGTGGTGGGTGGCACTGTCAAAGCCGCCAAAAACCGGGCTAGAATTGAAGCGGGGCTTTTGTCAGAATACATCCTCGAACGACAATTTCCACGGGCAACTCCAGTCACCCCTCATGAACTACTGCGGTGCCGCATTGGACGCCGGTTCCTGGCAACTCGAACGCCGTAGTGACGGCGCCGTACTGGTCCGGGTGCGCTCGCGTGGCGACGAAGGGCGGCGCGCGCCCGATGCCGTGTTCGCGTTTCGCACGGGCGATCCGCAATACCTTTTTTGGGAGGAGCGACTGCGCGCCATGGAAACCGGCGCGTGAGTGTGGATTTTGGAATCGATATCGACTCCAAGGCCGAAAATCCAAGATCTCCCCGCCTGACGAATGATGGCCGATCGCCCCTTGCCCAGCCTCCCTCCCCGCGCCGCGGACAGCCACAAGGGCGATTTCGGCAGAGCGCTCGTCGTAGGCGGCTCGCGTGGAATGGCGGGCGCGATCGCCCTGGCTGGGATGGCCGCGCTTCGCGGCGGGGCCGGCCTGGTGCAGTTGGCCGTTCCCGAAGACTGTTCGCACCTTGTCGCGTCGTTCGAACCCTCGTACATGACGGTCGGTCTGTCCGGCGACTCACAAGGGCGGATGAGCCAACCGGCGCAAGTCACTTTGGCCGAATTGCTCGGCCCGGCGACGGCCGTCGCTTGTGGTCCCGGCTTGGGTCGGTCCGACGATCTCACCGAGCTGGTCGGCTGGCTCTACCGCACGGTAAAGCAGCCCGCCGTGTTCGACGCCGACGCCCTCAACGCCCTGGCCCAACGCCCGGACCTGCTGGCGAGCCCCGGGGGGCCGCGAATCTTGACTCCGCATCCAGGCGAGTTTCGACGTTTGATCGGCAACCCCGCACCGCTTGCGCGCGATCTTTGCGAGCGCGAGGCGCATACGCTTGCCGCCCGCTCGGGCATCGTGATCGTGCTCAAGGGGCACCGCACGTTGGTGACCGACGGAACGCGCCAGATTCACAACACGACGGGCAACCCCGGCATGGCAACGGGTGGATGCGGCGACGTGCTCACCGGTTTGCTGACGGCCTTGCTGTGCCAGCAGCTCGCCGTCTTTGACGCCGCGCACCTGGGCACGCACCTTCACGGGCTGGCAGGCGACCTGGCCGCAGACGAGCTGGGCGAGGTTTCGTTGATCGCCGGCGACCTCGTCCGTTTTTTGCCCGCCGCATTCAGCAGGTTACGCATTCAGACTGACGGTCGATTGGGCTTTTAGCAGGACAAGCTCCTCAGGCCGGTATCATCTCGCCGCGGAGCAGGTCTTCGGCCGTTTGGCGCCGGCGCACCAGGTGCGGCACCCCGTCGCGGATCATGACTTCGGCGGCCAGCGGCTTGGAATTGTAATTCGAGCTCATGGCGAATCCGTACGCGCCGGCGTTCTCGATCACCATCAGCTCGCCCACTTCGGCGTTTGGCAAGCAGCGAGTGCAGACAAAGCCCCCTTCTTCCTGCGTGAAGATGTCGCCTGACTCGCACAACGGCCCCCCCACGACCACGTCGCGCATCGGCCGCTCTTCGCCGGCCCGCGCGCCGCCGTCGACGCGGCCGGGCACGATCGACATCGGATGGTACGAGCCGTACAGGATCGGCCGGGCGATGTTATTGAAGCCTGCGTCGAGCAAGTAGAACGTGTTGCCCCCCATTTGCTTGATCGCCCGGATTTCGGCCACCAAAAAGCCGCTCTCGGCCACCAGGTACCGGCCGGGCTCGATTTCCAGGTGCAAGGCATGGCCGAATAAGTCTTCAAGCCGCTTGCGGCTCGTGTCCCACAGTTGGTGGTAGACTTCGAGATCGACGTAACCTTCGCCCGCCCTGTAGGGCACGGGCAGGCCGCCGCCGGCGCTGATTGTCGTCAGCGAGCGGCCGACTTCGCGCGCCAGTTTTTCCATCGCTCCGCAAACCTGTGAGAGGTGTTCCAGATCGGTGCCCGACCCGATGTGCAGGTGCAGCCCTGAGATGCAGAGGCCGTGCCGCTCGGCCCGCCGCAGGCAGTCGTGGAGCTGTTCGTGCCAGATGCCGTGCTTCGACTGTTCGCCGCCGGTGTTCGTCTTCCGGCTATGGCCGTGGCCAAAGCCGGGGTTGATGCGCAAGGTGACTTTGCGGCCAGGCGCTCGCGATCCTAACTGGTCGAGCATGTCGGGCGAGCCGCAGTTGACGTGGACGTTTTTCGACACCACCACGTCGAGCGATTCGCGGTCGAAGATGTCGGCGGTGTAGACGATCGGCGGTGGGTCGCCCGTGGTCAGGTAGCCGGCGGCGACGGCCCTGGCAATTTCGCCCGCGCTGACGGCCTCGACATAAACGCCGTTGCGGCGAACCAGGTCGAGGATGGCGATATTCGAGCAGGCTTTCTGCGCGTAACGGATGGAATCGAACGCCCGCAAGTCGTCGATCCGTTCGACGATTTTGGCCGCGTCGTAAACGAAGGTCGGCGTGCCGAACTGGCGCGCCAAGTCGACGACGCTCAGGCCGGCGATCTGGGTTCGGAGGGTGGGAAAGGTGGGGGGGGGGGTGGGCATTGGGTGAGGGGTGAGGGGTGAGGAGGTTCCTTGTTCCCACGCTCCGCGTGGGAACGCATCTTCGGCCGCTCCGCGGCCCTACGACGACATCGAAACGGGAAGCTTCGAATCGGAGAAATTTCGGCTTCGCAAGGTGCTTGAGTTTAGT
>DATLQY010000698.1:0-3215 GCA_035534975.1 Pirellulales bacterium | reverse complement strand
GGTGGCATGTCATGTTCCACTTTGCGGAAACTCGTCTTAGCCTTTATGCGGGTTATTGTTTGATCTTAGCGAACCGCTTGGGGGTTTTGGTGTCACGAAGCCGAACGTAACGTAGCAGGCACACGCCGTGTGCCGTTGCTTTCCGCCTGCCGACGTCGTTACGCCCAAGGTTGCGGCACACGGAGTGTGCCTGCTACATTGCGTCGCCTAAATCCTCCTGCAGCCGTTTCAAAACACGGTTTTTTGCCTTGTAGACGGCCCAGACCGAGAGCCCGGCGTCGGCGGCCACGTCGCTGGCCGGCCGCCCGTCGACCGCCACGCTGTAGAAAAGTTGCCAGGTCCGTTCTTCGAACTCGCCACGCACCAGCTCCGCCGCGGCTTGCATGAGGCGGCGATGGGGCTGGGCGTCGCCCGACTCGGGATCGCCCGCCTCCAAGTCAAAGGGTGCCCGTTCGTGCAACTGCTCAAGCCGCTGGCGCATCTCGCTGCCTCCCACGGCCTCCGGCCTTCCCGCCGCATCACGGAAATGGTCGCGGATCGCGTTCCGCGTGACCGTCCAAAGCCAGCCACGAAAGCTGTCGCCCGCACGGTCGCGCCTGAAGCCGCCGATATGGCTGGCTACCTTTCGGAAGACCTCCTGCACGATATCCGCGGCGTCGTGCGATTGCAGCTTCGATTGGCGCGCCCAGTGATACACGAGGGGGCCGTAGAGGGTCGAGAACCGCCGCCAGGCCTCGGGGTCTTGTGCCTTGACGCGATCGACCAGGCTCGAAGATGTCGAACCGGAGATTTCGGCGACGGGTGGCGGAGTACCATTCACGAGCCCGACTCATTCGGGAAAAACGACCGACCCAATGCACCCCTGCCGGCGTGCCGGCAATCATACCAGGCTGACGGAGGGTCCGCACGCGGATTTTGGCGAGGGCGGGAAAGCACCGTGTAACAGTGCGCTTTATAGCTCTCATTCATTGCTCGACGGGGGAAAGCCATCGTTGTTCAACGTAAGCCGCGAATGATGCGCCCCGTTCACGGGGCCTCCCGCGAAGCGGTCATAGCCCCGGCATTTATGCCGGGGAAAACAGGGCACGTTATTCTGTATTCAGCCCCGTTCACGGGGCTTACCATTTGCTTGGCTTAAGCCAACCTGGAAGCCCCGTGAACGTTTGCGAACCCGGCGTAAACGCCGGGCCGAATACCGCTGCGCGGAAGCCCCGTGAACGGGGCACACCGGCATCCGGTCGCTACAAAAGA
This sequence comes from Pirellulales bacterium, assembly GCA_035534975.1. Classification (GTDB taxonomy): domain Bacteria; phylum Planctomycetota; class Planctomycetia; order Pirellulales; family JAICIG01; genus DATKSN01. The sequence continues at coordinate 1,964 of DATLQY010000698.1, read as the reverse complement.
TGTGTAGAACAACGAGGGGCAAGCCCCGTCGTGGCGCAAACGATTACTCGAGCTCATTGATGACGAAACGCGGGTCGCGTGGAACGAGCCGCTGCGCGGTACCATCTTATCACGCCGGGGTCCTGGGTGTCACACGTTTTGCGCACTCCGAGCCACAGTGGCCGCAGAGCGGCCGAAGACCGCGTTCCCACGCAGAGTGGGAACGAGGGACGCACAGACACCCATCTCAATAGCCGGTCGCGGCCAGACCGTCTCGTTGAGGCGACGCGGTCCCTACGTCGAACTAACCGGTGGCGACGGCTCCTGCCGGTCGACGCCGTTCCGCGGGGCAACGCGTACCTGCGCTCGGCATGCGCGGCCGCCGCGGCTCAGATCTCACGGCCTTCCACCAATCCTGAAGCCAAGTCCAGGCTTCGGCGGACACCTGCACGGCGGGCTGACGCCCTTGTGCTGTCCGCCAATGCCTGGCCTTTATCACACGCGCTGCCATCGGGACCCTGCCTACGGCACGGCGGCGACCTCAAGACCGGGACGCAGGAGATGGTGGCCATTGGCCGCCGCGCCTCCGGCGTCACGCCGAGTTCTGAAACAGCTTGTGCAAGTGAATATGGTGCGGCCCGAGATTGCCGCCGTAATTGCCGGCGCTGATGAGCGCGATGCCCGGCCGGCATGCCGCTTCGACGCCGGCGCGTGTGGCGCGTTCGACGGCCTCCAGATCAAGGCCGTCGATGACGATTTCGTAGACCGCGTTGACGCCCTCCGGCAGCGCCGAGGGAACGAGACCGCGCAGCGTGGGGCAATAGGCGTCGTTGGTGCTGGCGCGAAGTTGCTTGTAGCGACTGCCGACTTTGCTGCCGCTGCGAACGATGCCGCCGGGAAAGGGAAGGATCACGCCGTGCACGAGATGGATGGCGTCGCGGGCCGCCTCGGCCGCGGCCAGGGCGGCGGTTTGACTCTCACCCAGGATCAGGAAATTGCCGCCGGCCACCCCCTTGACGGTGCCGAACAGGTCTTCACACGTGAATTCGCCGTCCATCACCGGCACTCGCCAAAAGCGCCGGCCGTCGAGATTCTTGCTCCCCTGGTAGCCGTCGCCGAAGAAACGTAGCGTGCCGCCAACCTTGATTGCTTTCTCCTTGACGACGGGCAAACCGTTGTAGCACGCGGTGGTGGCGCAAGTCAGGATGCACTGTCCGACGCGATTGACGGCCGCTTTGGCCAGCGCGTCGCGATTGAAGGCGAACAGGAGCAAGCTCACGCCGGGCCGGCCATCGGGAGTGTCGTCCGGCGGCACGATCCGTTCGATGCCCGCCTCCGCGTCGCAACCGATGACCGACGCGGCGTAGCCCGTCGCTTCCCGCGCTGCGATGAGCGCCCATTCGGCCGTTTCGGCCGTAACAATCAACCGCGCGGCCGTCATCGGAAAGGCTTCGGCGAACGTATCCTCGATAGTCGTGGAGTTGATGGTGAGCAAGCGCGACGTTCTCCGGGCTGTTGTCGAAATTCGAAGGGCTGATTCTACGCCGAACCCTGACTTGTCGCAATTACGGCCGTGGGGAAGGTTTCCAACAGAACCACGGATTGCACGGACGGCACAGATGAATATAGTTGGGTGTGTTGAAGTCCGTGCTATCCGTGAATTCATTCGTACCTTGCCTGCGGCAATCAACCTGGGTGAGAGGTTGAGTGGTGAGTGGGTGAGGACGTAGGCTGGGACTGGTGGGACCAGACCGCGGAGCGGGCGACGGCCCACCATCCGCTCCCAATGGTGGGCCGGGAGACCCGCTGCGCGGGTGCCTCTCCCAAGGCGAGCTTGTCCCACCCTACGACTCAAGAACGACCCGCCTGCCTTGCGTTTGGCTGACGCGTGCCTCGTGAACGACCGTCAAGGCAAGGTAGGCGTCGTCGAGGCTCGAAGCGTGGCGCACCAGGCTGGTTACCGCGCGGTGGAATTGGCTCAAGAG
>DATLQY010000697.1:0-5225 GCA_035534975.1 Pirellulales bacterium | reverse complement strand
CTTAGGCTCTGCCACCAGCCACCACCCTACGAACGAGTATGGCCCATTGGAAACGTGCCCCAAGACAATTCTAATGGCCCTGGGCGGTGATACGCAACAACTCGGGCCGAAGTTCGGGGGGCAACTTCTGGTCCGTGTGGGGAGTGAGCCGATCGAGTTCCAGCGCCCTCGCGGCCTCTTCGGCGGCTTCCTTCCGCGCCCCCGATTCATTCAATGCGAGTGACCATCGGCCCCGCAACGTCGCCTGATTGGGATAAAGCAGCACGGCACGCTTATAATGGCCGATGGCCTCCCGCAACAGCGACTCGTCGTCGCCATGGTGATAGGCCGCGAAGAAACGGTCGCCCGCCTGTTGCCACGAAGCGCTCGACTTGGGTCGCAACCGGAGCAGATCGGCCTGGTACCGCCGCCAGCGTGAAAGCAGTTCGGGCGACGGGTGTTCGTTCCACCGCGCGAACGCCCAATCGGCCAGGCGTCTGTGTGCCTCGTCCGATCGCGGATCGGCCCTAGCTGCGGCGAGCAACAACGGTTCGATTTCGTCCACACTCGAACGGCGCGATTCGGCTTGCAATAGAAACGTCCTCGAGCGCATGACGGGCAGATATGCCGTTTGACCGCAAACGACGGTCGCGGCCAGCAAACAACCAAGGGCGACACGGCCAATTCGGCGAGAAAGGCGGCGCGGCGCGCGGCCATCCGCCTCCCGCAGCCCGAGAGCCATGAGCAGCCACAATGACCCGGCGACACCGGGAAAACCAATCCCCCCGGCGGCCAACAAGTGTACCGCCAACACGGCCGCACCAAGCCACGGTAACCAGACGGGCATGCGTCCCGCACAGACCCAAGAATACAGGATCGCCAGCGACATGCCCGCCAACGCCAATCCGCCCAGCAAGGCCGGCTCGCCCAGAGGCACCGTGCCGGCCTGACCGATCGCCCAGGCCGAGAGGAACCCCAGTAAACCGCCGACGAGCACGTAAGCGGAGACGTCGAACGGCAACGGATCTCGTGAGAGTTCCGAAAACTCCCAGTTGGGCGGCCTTCCAAGTCCGTCTCCCGCGTCGGTCGGACTGGGAATGCCATTCCACGAGCGCGTGCCGTTCCGCCCATTCCGTGCGTCGCAAATCGCTCCGGCGACGACGAGCAGCAGCCCGACCATGGCGGGCGTGCCGGCGGTGGCCCAAACCTCGAACAAGAAATTGTGCGGGTCGGCCACGACTTCGCTGGCCTCGGGCAACTTGTACTGGGTGTAAAAGTCCTGGAAATTGCCCGCACCACAACCGAGCCAGAAATGGTCCTCGATCATTGCCCAGGAAGCCTGCCAATACTGCCACCGGTAGTCGAGCGACTTCAGCGCTTCAGTGGCGATCTGGCGATCGAGAGTGCCCGTGGCGAAGACCGCGGAGACTAGGCCGGCCAGCGCCGCGGCGACGGCAAGTCCGCCCAAAACCGCCTTTCGGCCAACACCCGCCACGCCATGCCGCCGAACGGAAAAAACGGTCCAAACCGCGAGGCAGGCCAGGCCTAGCGCACTGGCGAGCCACGCGCCGCGACTCTTGGTCAACAACAAGCACATCGCCACCGGCAGAGCGCACACCGCCGCACCCAGCGCCGGCCACCCGCCGCGCGATGGCCAGTCCGCGGTCCGCAATCCGCAGTCGGCAATTCGGATTGCTCCAAGTCCGACCACCACGATCAGCCAGGGCGCCAGAAAACCGGCCAGCGAATTCGCCAGGCTGAAAGTCGCCGTCGGCTCACTCGCGGCGAGCCGGTTTTCGAACAATTGGCGCGTCGGCGAACCGGGCGGCGCCACGATGCCTGCGTCGCGCAACATTCCTTCCGGATCGCGCTGGTAACGAACACGGTCGTCCGGCCGCGAGACGAAGAATTCGTAGAGGCCAAAACCCGACAGCGCCACCGCCAGGCCGACCATCACCGCCGCGACGGCGCGCGCCTCGCGAGCCGTTTGCACCAATTGGCGGACCAGGAAAAAGCCAAAGCCGAACGCGACCCATTCCCAGAACATATTGATCGACGGCCGGCCTCCGTCGTGACGTGCGGCCGCGTACGTGCTGGCGGCTTGTGCCGCCAGCAACATGATCCAGCCGACGTCGGCCCACCCTGCGCGGACCGACAGCTCGCGACGGCCCACGGCCGCGAGCAGCCAGCCGACGCCCACGACCAACAACAGCACGACGAACGGCAACCCTTCGCCGTCGCCGGCCGTGATCGCCGTTTCGCTGGGCAAAAGCGGTCGTGCAATGTAGAGCGCAGTCAGGGATGCCAACAGACACCCGCGCGCCACATCGCCGCGCGCAACGCCATCTCCGGCGGAGCGCGTGCGGCGGTGTGGTCGAGTGGTCATGGCCTCATCCCCTCATCCCCTCATCCCCTCATCCCCTCATCCCCTTTTCCGTTTTTCTGAGGTCATTTTTTATCACATTTCACTCCCTTTTCCCTTTCCTTCCCGTCGTTTCCAGAATCCAGATCAGCGTCAAGACGCAGAGGATCATCAATAAGATCGCGGCTGCGCCCCACTCGTCGACCTGGTGCAGGACCAAGGCCCCCAAGCCGCAGATGAAGGTCGTGAGGTAAATCGTGAGCACGGCCTGGCCTTTGGTCATGCCCAATTCGACCAGGCGGTGCGAAAAGTGGCTCTTGTCGCCCTCGAACGGGCTGCGGCCCTGACGCAGCCGAATCCAAACGACCGTGACGGTGTCGTACAGCGGCACCGCCAAAATGCATAAGGGCACGAACATCGTGTACCAGGGCAGGTCGTCGCCGGTGAACGTGGCCATGTTCGTCGCGATGGCGAGGCAGAATCCGATGAAGTAGCTGCCGCCGTCACCCATGAAGATCCTGGCGGGCGGCCGATTGTGCCAGAGAAACCCCAACAGCGAGCCGACCAGTACGAGCAGGAACCCGCTGACGAAGAGCTGGGGCTGGTGCGTCGCCGGGTTGGGCGTCAAGAGCAACACGGCGGCCAGCATGCTTGCCGCGATGGCCGCCACCCCGCCCGAAAGGCCGTCCATGTTGTCGAGCATGTTGAAGGAATTGATCAAGCCCACGATCCAGAGCACGCTCAACGTAGAGGTGAGCCACGGCTGGTCGAGGTACATCGTCAACCGCCAACCTTCCCATCGCCAGACCATCGCCGTGGCAACGACGGCTTGCACGGAGAGGCGCAGCTTCCAATCGAGCCCGCGCCAGTCGTCGAGCAATCCTAAGACGACCAGGAGCGTGCCGCCGGCGAACAGGAACCAGAGCCGCGGCGCCTGGAACTCCAGGCCGCCCAGGTGCGTGGCCACAAGTTCGGGCAACGGCCAAGAGCCTGCGACGAGCCAGCCGCCGACTGGGTTGGGCTTCAAGGTCCAGAGCACGAGTTGTCCAGCGGCGAATGGCACCAACATGCCCAGCCAGATCGCTAATCCGCCGCCCAGCGGCGTGGGCCTGGTGTGGACCTTGCGGTGCCCAGGCCGATCGACCAACCCCCAGCGCGGCGCGCAACGTCGGACCGCCGCCGCGGCGAGCGCCGCGACGAAGAGACTTGGCAGAATGGTCCCGATCAACAGACGAATCACGCGGGGCGGCCCTCCCGCGCCCGGCGCCGCAAGTCGTTGCGGAGGAGTGTGAAGAACGCTTGATAGTCGTCGCGCCGATAGTCGGGGTACGTCCACTCGCGGTGTTGCCAGCGGCCGGCTGTGTAGTACAAGGTCACCTCGGCATAGATTCCCCGTCCCAGGTAGACGCGGTGCGAATGGTCCTTGGTCGATGCCAGTACTAATTTGGCCGGGGTCAAGTAGCCCGGATCGAGGTTCAGCGGCCGCGGCTCGTCGTGGTTCGCCGTGCCGGCATACGCGGATTCCCAAAGATTGGCTTGCAATTTCAACGCGACCAGCTCCATGGGATCGATGAGCCGCGAACCGGCCAGGAACTGCTTCTTGAGATCGCGGCCCATGGTGGTCAGATAGTAATCGGTCTCGACGAAATCAAACGGCTCGCTGGAGGCCGCCAAAGGCCCCCACTCTGCCCGAGTGCGCTCGGCCGCCCAGGCAAGTGCCGCCGCGTGCCGGCTTGTGACCGCCATGATCGGCATTGCCGGCGCGTGTAGATTGGGGAGGCCCATCAGGATCTTCTGAATGGTCGAAGTCGTTTGGATCCATCTTATGGATACATCTTATACATCACGCGGCCGAGAACGAGACATTTTGTCACGAGATTGGGCTTGCCGGCAGCCGGGAATTGCATTACGAATTGCATCCAATGCACGCTCATTCCCTGAAAAGCTGGTTCTGCAAGTTGATGGCCGGCGTCCAGGGCACCGCACCCGCCGGGTACGAGAACACGATCGTCGAGGGTCGAATCAAGGGCCGGGCCGTGGCCGTTACGGTTCGACCGCGGGAGGAACATGAATTCTTCGGCCGGCACTTGTTGGCCAGCTATGTCGGGTGCGATCCGTTGGCGTTGGCGGACCATCGTGGGCTGATGAAAGCGTTTCGCGGCGCCGTCAGCGCGTCGGGCGCGACGCTGCTTGGCGAGCTGAGCCATGAATTCTCGCCATCCGGTATGACGGCGATCGTGCTTTTGTCCGAGAGTCACGCCAGCATCCACACTTATCCGGAGCACCAGGCCTGCTTCGTCGACTTGTTCACCTGTGGCCGAATCTGCAGCGCCGAACGCTTCGACGCGGTGCTCCGCGAGCACTTGCGCCCCCACGAGGCGCGCCACCGTACCGTGTTGCGGCACGGAGACGGCATTGACGACGCTTCGCCGGCGTCGCGCGACGCGTGGCCCGCGGAATGGGCCGCCTGACGGCGATACGGGGGAGATCGGAAACATGGGAACCCACGCTATCCGCGGCCGGCCGCCCTTGCCGTCGAAGAGCCAGATCGTTCGTCCGTACCCACTGCCCCCCTTGCCGCCGGACCGATTTTACGCGGAACGGCTCGACCCCGCCACGCTCGGCGACGGAGCGTTGGCCTTCATCGAAGACTCCGATCCGTTCGATCGTTACACCTATCGGTTGTCGTCGGTCGTTTACCATGGCAAGACGGCCTTGCAAAACGTGCTGATCGCCGAAACGTGCAATTTCGGCCGCACGCTGGTGCTCGACGGCGCCATCCAAAGCTCGAGCGGCGACGAGGAGATCTATCACGAGCTTCTCGTCCAGCCCGCCATGTTGCGACACACCAATCCGCGCGACGTGCTGATCATCGGCGGCGGCG
>DATLQY010000696.1:0-8370 GCA_035534975.1 Pirellulales bacterium | reverse complement strand
AGGGACGCCGCTGGGTGCGGACGCCGGGGCCCAGGCAGTTGCTGGCCGCCTCAGTGGGGGCCGTCCGCAGAACGTACAGGACTCGGCTCCGCCGCCTCGTGCCGCGCTGGCTCGACCAGTCGGCGACTCGTGTTGCGCACGCTTGCTGGCACGCTCCGCACGAATTGCGCCGATGGCTGACACCGGCCACGGACCGGGTTGCCTATGACGGCTCGACCTTTGGCTGGCGGCTGGTGCGGTTGTTACTGGCGAGTTCCAAGGACCATGCCTTTCTCGACCGGGCATGGATTCCTTGGATGTTCCACCTCACGCCACCGATCTGGCGCATGCCCCTGGCCCGGCGACTCTTGTCGCTTAGTCCGCATTTTTACGTCTATCAATGGACGAAACACTATCCCGCCCGCTGTCCGCGGCACGAGATCCTGGAACTCGAGCACCAGCGTAACGCGGCCTCGCGCAAGGAGATTTGCGACAAGCTCTTGCGGCGGTACCTGCAACCGTCGATGACCGTTCTCGACTTCGGTTGCGGACCGGGGTTCCTGGCCGCCGAGGTCGGCGCGCACGTTGCGAAAGTCGTCGGTACCGACATCTCGCGGGGAGTGGTGGGCTGTGCCCGCCAGATGCATGGTTCGCGAAACGTGACGTTCGTGTCGAACCGAATGTCCGGGCTAGGGGGGATCGACGACCGCTCGATCGACCTCGTGTACTCGTTTGCCGTGTTCCAGCACTTGTTGAAAGAGCAGACGCGGAGGTACCTCGAGGAGTTTGCGCGGGTGCTCAAGCCCGGTGGGATGGGAGTGTGCCACACGATCCTTCTCAAGCCCGGCGAACGAGCGCCGATTCAACCTGACTGCACGACCCGAAATTGGCGGCAGCACTTGACTGACGTCGTCCTGTACGAATTGCTGACCGGCCGGCCTCGCGACGGCGGATGGGTAAAGCGGCGTGTCGACGTGCGGATGGTCTTCTTCACCGCCGCCGAGCTCGAGAGCGTGCTCCTCGCGGCGGGATTCGGTGACATCAGGATCTCTTCGGTTTCCGATCTGGCTGAATTCGACGACGATATCGGCCGCGAACAGCTTGTCACGTTCAGGCGTTAAGGGCCTCCAGCGGCGTAGAACGGAATTCATTCCGTTTCCCGCCCTCCAACGGAATGAATTCCGTTCTACGTGCGGAAGCGAGTCACGCCAAGATTTCGGTGACCAGGTTGCCCGCCACGTCGGTCAAGCGGAAGTCGCGGCCGTTGAAGCGGTAGGTGAGTCGCTCGTGGTTCAACCCCACTAGGTGCAAGAGCGTGGCGTGCAGATCGTTCACATGCACTTTGTTGGTCGTCGCCTTGTAACCGAACTCGTCGGTGGCCCCGTAGTGGAAGCCGCCCTTCACGCCCGCGCCCGCCAGCCAGATCGTGAAGCCGTTGGGATTGTGGTCGCGTCCCGTCGAGCCCTGCGAGTCGGATGTCCGGCCGAATTCGCCGCCCCATATCACGAGCGTCGATTCCAAAAGACCGCGAGCTTGCAGATCGGCCAATAACGCGGCCGCCGGCTGGTCGGTATGCAGCCCGCACGAACGATGGTTCGTTTTCACGTCCGAATGGCAGTCCCAGGGCACGTCGCCCACGCTACCGTCGCCGGCGACGCCTTTGCCTGCGAATACCTGCACGAAACGCACGCCCCGTTCGACGAGTCGCCGGGCAATCAGGCATTGCCGCGCGAAAACGGAGCACTCGGGGCTCTCCGTGCCGTAAAGCGCGTGCGTGGCCTGGGTCTCCGCGGCCACGTCGAGGGCCTCGGGGGCCGCCATCTGCATCCGGTAGGCAAGCTCGTACGAGTCGATACGGGCGGCCAGGTCGGTTTGTGTCGGCCGTGCCGCGGCGTGTTCCTGGTCGATCTGCCTGATCAAGGCGAGCTGCGAGCGCTGCTGGGCATCGCTGTGCCTCGCGTCGCGCGCCAGGTTGTCGATGGCCTCGCGGCGGCGGGCGTCGAGCGTCAGCGCCTGGTAGGTCTTGGGTAGAAAGCCCGCCGACCAGATCTGGTCGTCGCCGCGCGGCTTCGTGTCGTGCAGCACGACGAACGACGGCAGATCCTGGTTCTCCGACCCAAGGCCGTAAGTGATCCAGGAACCGAGACTGGGCAAGCCCGGCCGGTTCGTGCCGCACATCAACTCGAGCGATGCCGGCGCATGGTTGTTCTGACGCAGGTACATCGAATGGATGAACGTCATTTTGTCTACGTGACGCGACAGGTGCGGGAACAGGTCGGAGACCCACGTGCCCGACTCGCCGTGCTGTTTCCACTCGAAGGGCGACTTGAGGCACTTGCCGCTGGTGGTGAAAAAGCCGGTCTTCGGGTCGGCCCCCGCCAGCTCCTCTCCGTCGCGTTTTTGCAGCTCGGGCTTGTAATCCCAAGTGTCGACCTGCGACGGCGCGCCGGTCATGAACAGCCAGATGATCGACTTCACCTTCGCCGGAAAGTGGGGCGCTTTCGCCGCCAGTGGACTGCCCGGCATGGGATTAGCCGAGGCGTCGCGGTCGAGCATCGCGGCCAAGGCCAGCGAGCCGAAACCCAGGCCGGCCTCTCGCAGAAAGCGGCGGCGGGTCGGGAGCGCCAATTCGCCGGGTGTCAAGAAACTGAGCATCGGATTTCCTCTTACGTATTCCACAGTCAATCGACGTAGACGAACTCGTTCAGGCAGAGCATGACCTGGCACAGCTCAACCAGCGCCGCCTGGGTGTTCTGTTCGGGATCGCCCGCCAAAGCGGCCCGCTGCGCATCGACGAAAGCCGACATCCGCGCGCTTTCGGCGGGGGAGGGAAGTCGGGAAAAGGCGACTTGGTAAGCCCGCTCAATCGACGACGTCAACGCGATGTCGGGCGTCGATCGTACACGTTCGGCCAGCCGTTCGGCCTGCCGGCGCGCGAAGGGAGAGTTCATCATCGCCAGGGCCTGCGTCGGCACCGTCGTGCTGATTCGCTCGCCGATCGTCTGGGTCGGCTCCGGCGCGTCGAACGTGGTCATCAATCCAATCAGCTCGCTCCGCTTGACGCGGAGATAGACGCTTCGCCGCGGCGTGTCTTCCAGGATACTCGGACCGTACATCGTCGTATCGAGCGATCCGCCCACGGCCAGCAAGGCGTCGCGGATGATTTCGGCTTCCAGCCGGCGCGGCTGGAAGTGCCAAAGATAGCGGTTCTCGGGGTCGATCGTCAGGTTTTCTGGCCGAACGTCGTTGGCCTGTTGGTAGACCGCGCTACGGACGATCAGTCTGTGGATCGGCTTCAGCTTCCAGCCTCCTTTCACCAGCTCGCGGGCCAGCCAATCGAGCAGCTCGGGGTGGGTCGGCTGTTGGCCTTGAGCGCCAAAGTCGTTCGGCGTGCCGACCAGTCCTTTGCCGAAATGGTGCTGCCAGAGGCGATTGACCACCACTCGGGCAAGCAAACCGCCGGCACCGTTTTCGATATCGGTCAACCAATTCGCCAGACCCACCCGCGGATCGGCGACGAGTTTTCCGTCCGCCGACTTCGGCAACCAGCGGTCGTTGCCGTCGGCCGACGTAGCCAGCACTTGCAGGAAGGCGGGCTGGGCCGCGCCTTGCTTGTTATCGACTTCGCCACGGCGCAGCAGGAAGACCTCGCGGCCGCCTGCGATGGCGGTGTAAACGTCGGTCAAGGGGGGTCGCGGCTTGGCGCGGGCGTGATCGTCGAACGACTTGCGCACCTTCTCAGCGGCGCCGTCGAAAGGGCTGAACCAACGGACGAGCGGCTCACGCAGTGCTTCGGGAAGCATGTTGGCGTTGGCGGCGAGGATGGCCTTGATCTCGCCCAGGTGTTGCGGCGCGACTTCGCCCGCCCAGGTGGGCGTGCCCGGCTCGACGCTGGCCGCGAGACGGAAGCGTCCCAGACCCTCGCTGACGAACTTCAGCTCGAACGTGAGCAGCGTGCCGCCGGTGAAACCAGGCAAGCCCCCTTCGATCTCGAAAAGCGCGGCGTTGTCCTTGCCGCCGTCGGCATTGGCGCGCCAAAACGTTCCGGGATTATCATCGACGGCGTTCTTGAGCGGCTGGGCCGGTTCCTCGAACGCGGCCAGGACCGGCTTGAGCTTGAGCGTCACGGGCGGCTCGGCGCTTGTGGAATCGAGCGGTCGGGCCGTGACTTTGAAATCGCCGAGAGTAAAGCTGCCGTCGCCGCCGAATCCGGGCCCTTTGCGGGGCAGCGACTTTTCGGTGAGCGCGTCGAGCCGCAGCGCGGCGACGTGCTTCTGAAACGTCTGCGCCGTGACGACGTACTTGTCGCCGTCCTTGCGGCGCGGGCCGGTGAAGACGACCAGCCCCTCATCGGTCGTCGTCAGGCCGGTGTCGTCGGCCAGGACGGAAAGCGCCGCCAGCACCTGCCAGCGGGGTTCGGCGGTAAGCTTGGGCAGTTCTTCCCGCTGCCAGCGGGCAAAACGGGCCGGCAACTCGAGGGAGGCAAAGTTACGCCAGGCGGCGAGCCGCGTTTCGAGTTCCGCCGCATGCCCCTTGAGGGCGAGCTCGGTCGCGGCCGGATCGGGGTCGAGCGTCAGCGGGCCATGCGCCGTTTGCCCCAGGGCCGCGGCGATGCCGTAGTAGTCCTGTTGCGGAATCGGGTCGTACTTGTGGTCGTGGCAGCGGACGCAACCCAGCGTCAGGCCGAGCATTGACCCGCCGATCGTCATGATCATGTCGTCGAGCTGGTCGTAACGGATGCGTTCTTCGGTCTTCGACGTGATCTGACCAGGAAAGGGCCCGGCCACGAGAAAGCCGGTCGCGGCCGCCCCCTGCATCCCTGGCTGAAGCTTGTCTCCGGCGATTTGCATCCGCACGAACTCGTCGTACGGCAGATCGCCGTTGAACGACCGAATGACCCAGTCGCGGTAGTGGTACGCACCCGGCCGAAAGCCGTCGAATTCGTAACCGCCGCTTTCGGCAAAACGGGCCGCGTCGAGCCAATGCCGCGCCCAGCGTTCGCCGTGGTGCTGATTTTGCAACAGGCCATCGACGACCTTGTCGAAGGCGTTCGGCGAGTCGTCCTGGACGAAGGCCGCCACCTGCTCCGGCGCGGGAGGCAGTCCCACCAGGTCGTAATATACTCGGCGGATCAGCTTTTCCTTGCCGGCCGGAGCGTTGGCCGCGAGCCCGTGCTCGGCCTGTTTGGCGAGGACGAATTGGTCGATGGGCGTTTTGACCCAGGAAGCGCCGGCGACATCCGGAGGGGACGATTCCTTCAGCGGTCGAAACGACCAGAACTCGCGCCCGGCCCGCACGTCGATCTCACGTTTCTTCGGCGCGGCCGGTGCGCCGTCGCGCGGATCGGGCGCGCCCAGATCGATCCAACGGGCGAAATCGGCGATCACTTCGTCGGGCAATTTGCCGGAAGGGGGCATTTCATAGCCCTCGTACCGCAGGGCCTTGATGAGCCGGCTGTCCTGCGACTTGTTGGGCACGACGACGGGGCCGCTCTCTCCTCCCTTCGACACGCCTTCGCGGCTGTCGAGGAACAATTCGGCCTTGAGCTTGCCTTTGGTCGCCGCCTCTTGCGAGTGGCAGGCATAACAGTGCGCGACCAGCGCCGGGCGAATCTTCTGTTCGAAGAATGCGATCCCCTCGGGGTCGGCTTGCTGCGCATACGACGGCAGCGGGCAGGCTACGATCGCCAGGGCCGGAAATACGTGGTGGATTCTCATCGTTGGCTATGCTCGACGAATGATCTTGTTCAACGGCACGCGCCACGCCTCTTGGCGGTTGAGCCGGAATTCAAAGAGGGCGGGAATTTCATGCACGGGTAGGTTCCGCTCGTATCAAGCGAAGGGGCCACCGACCGGCAGGCTGCCTTGATTATAGCCAACCTTGGAGTTGGCGACAAAGCCTTGAAAATGCTACGACGAACAGAGGTATCCGCAGATGACGCAGATTTCACAGATTCGGAAGAGAGTGGGGGACGGGAGACGCATCGACACGAAGGCGAATCGCAGGCCGGCCGACGATGGAACGATACGAAAACGGATGGTGGGCCGTCGATCGCTCCGCGATCTTGTCCCACCCTACGTGCTATGTGCCGCACACACACTCGTGAACGTCTCATTCCTGGCCGCTCGGCGAAGCACTCTTCAGCTTTTCGAGCAACTGACGGAAGTCGTCGCGATCGCGAAGCGCCTCGAGGTCGGGGTCCTTGTCGATGTGGTTCAAGTCGTTGAAACCGGAGGCCACGGCGACCTTGAGCTGCGCGATGGCGCGCCGGGCATAGTCGTCGGCCGCGGCCTGGCGCGCGGGCCCAGGGAGCGCCGCGTCGCCGTTTGCCAGGGGGATACAGCGCGCCAGGAAACAGGCGGCGTTGTAGGATTCGGCCGCGCGGTGCGGGGAGGCGCCGGCAAGTTCCGCGGCCACCTGCGCCGCGTCGACATGTTCTTCGAGCTGCAGCAAAATCGTCGCCAAGGTCGAGTAATGATTGCGGAGAAATTGGTGAAACATCGCGTTTTCCGGGTTGATCTCGATGGCGAGCCGCTGTTGTTCGATCGCTCGCTCGACGTGCCCACGCGCCTGCCGCTGGTCGCTCGTGACCATCGCCAGATTGTTGAGTACCCCACCAAGACGGCTACGGTAGTCGCCCGAACCTGGGTACTCGGCGACCAATTCGTCGAGAACCGCGATTGCCTGCCGGTAGGCCTCGACCGCCTTCTCGGTTTCGCCGAACGTCATGCGAAACATGCCGAGACCGTTGTAACTGTTGGCCAGCTCCATGCGCTGCATGGTCACGGTCGGAAGGTCGGCGGCCAGTTTCTGCTTGATCGCGATCGCTCGGACGAAGGCCCCTTCGGCCTCCTGCGGGCGACGGAGGGATGAGAGCACCATTCCCAAGCTGTTGTGGTGCTTGGCCAGGTCCTGCCGATATTCGACCACGTGCGGGAAGTCGCCGGCCAATTTGTCGTGCAGCTCGACGGCCCTGCGAAACGAACGCTCCGCTTCGTCGGCACGGCCGGCCATGTCGAGCTGAATCCCGTGATTGTGATGGAACTTCGCCAAGGCGTTTTTGTAGCCGATCACCGCGGGGAACGTGGCCGCCAGCTTTTCCAGGCCGTCCAGGCCGCGACGAAAAATCTGCTCGGCTTCGACCTCTCGGTTGCTCGCCCGCAGCAAACGCGCCAACCCGCCGCAGCACTGCGACACGTTGAATTCGTAGTCTGAAGTACCGGGGAAGCGAGCGGTCAAGTCATCGGCAAGCTTGACTGCGCGACGGTACGCCGCTTCGGCATCGCCGAAGCGATCGTTGAGCTCGTCGAGCGTACCCAGGTTGCAGAGCGTGTCGACGAGCGCCGCACGGTACTCGGCAATGGCCGGAAACTCCGCGGCAAGCGGTTCCAGAATCGCAATCGCCTGGTCAAAGGCCTGTTTGGCCTCGGGAGCGCGGCCCGTATCGCTCAGCAGCTTGCCCAGTTGGTTCTTGACGAGGGCCAGATCGTTACGGTACTTCGGTTCGGCGGCGTACTCGTCGGCCAGTCCCGCGAAAAGTTGCTCGCCGTGCAGGTAGGCGTCGTGCGCCTCGTCGAGCTTGCCCAGCGTGCCGCAAATGTCGGCCACGCGGCAATAAGCCCGCGCGGTCTCCGTGCGCACCGTCGGATCGTCGCTCTTTTCCTCGAGAAATCCCTCGTAGAACCGAAGCGCGTCTTCGAGCAGGGCTCGCCGCACCGGTTCCATCTGCGGCACGCCGGAGAGCCGCTCTTGCCCGACGCGAGTCAGCATCTGGTCCACCGCGCCGCGCGCCTTGCCGTAGTTGGCCTCCGCTCGGCGCCGCTCGGTATCGGCCGTTTTCAAGTTAGCGAGAGCTTCCCGTTGCGACGCCTCGGCTCGCTCACGTTGGGTCTGGGCGTGGCGATAGTTTTCGTCCGCCGTTTGCCGGGCCTGTTCGGTCCGCTGCTTCTCGCGCGCGATACGGACCGCGGCCACGCTGGAACCCGCCGCCACCGTCGCCAACAGCACGAAGACGGCGCCGGTGAGCGCCGCCACACGCGGGTTGCGGCGACACCATCGCCAAAGCCGCTCGGTCCCACTCACGGGCCGCGCGAGGATCGGCTCGTCGTGCAGGAACCGCCGCAAATCGGCGGCCAATTCGGCGGCGGTCGCGTAGCGGGACTTCGGCGACTTTTGCAGACATTTGAGCGCGATCGTCTCGAGGTCCTTGTGTATCTTGGGGTTCAACAGCCGCGGCGAGACCGGCTCGACTTCGAGCACCTGCATGAGCGTGTCCAAGGGCGTTTCGGCCTTGAAGGGTGGCCTGCCGGTGAGCAGCTCGTAGAGCACCGCGCCAAGCGAATAGACGTCGCTTGGCGGGCCGACCTCGCCGCGGTTGGCGGCGGCCTGCTC
>DATLQY010000695.1:0-27356 GCA_035534975.1 Pirellulales bacterium | reverse complement strand
TGTCGGTGCTGTACATGACGAACGTGTCGTCCGCGATGCCGGCGTCGTCGAGCGCCTCCAGGACCGTGCCGACGTTCTTGTCGTGGTCGATCATCCCGTCGTGGTATTCGCTCTGCCACCGGCCCGACTGACCCTTGCTCTGGGGCTTTACATGAGTACGGAAGTGCATGTGCGTGAAGTTCACCCAGACGAAGAACGGCTTGCGGGCTTTGGCTTGCCGCTGGATGAAGTCGGCCGCCCGGTTCGCGATGTCGTCGTCGATAGTTTCCATCCGCTTCCGGGTCAGCGGCCCGGTGTCCTTGATGGTCTGCTTGCCGACTTTGCCGAACCGCGGGTCGACGGTCTCGTCGTCCTTGTCGGTGGCCTTGCAGTCGAGCACTCCGCGTGGACCGTATTTCGCGCGGAACGCCGGATCCTTCGGGTAGTCGGGGAGCTCCGGTTCTTCTTCCGCGTTCAGGTGGTACAGGTTGCCGTAGAATTCGTCGAACCCGTGGACGGTGGGCAGGAACTCGTTCCGGTCGCCCAAGTGGTTTTTGCCAAATTGGCCGGTGACGTAGCCTAGCGGTTTGAGCAATCCCGCAATGGTCGGGTCTTCCTTCCGCAGGCCAAGGGTGGCGCCGGGGAGGCCAACCTTCGTGAGGCCGGTACGAAGACCGTGCTGGCCGGTGATGAACGACGCCCGGCCGGCCGTGCAACTCTGCTCGGCGTAGTAGTCAGTGAAGATCATGCCTTCCTTGGCCACTCGGTCGATGTTGGGCGTACGGTATCCCATCACCCCCATCGAATAGGCGCTGATGTTCGATTGGCCGATGTCGTCACCCCAGATGATACAGATGTTCGGCTTCTTGCCGGACTTCTCGGCCTGGGCGGCGACACCATCATTGTGCCGGGCGAGTGCCACGAGTTGGTCCCTGCCAAGGCGCTCGCAGCAATCCTTGGGGGTCGCCAGGACCAGGGCCGGCTGATCAGTCGGCGAATGCGTGTTGGCTCCCGCCCACGGGACCATGTTGAAGCTTTCCGATGCCGCCGTGTAGCCGAGCAGCATCCCGAGGCCGATGAAACACACGGCCAGGACCTTGGTGTTTTTTAGCATGGTGCTCCTCGTGGGGCGAGAATCTCGACCGCGTGAAGTATAGATAGCGACCGGGGCATCGCTTAGGCTCTGCCCCAGCCACCGCGAGTGTCTCATTCTTGGCCGCGTGGAGTATAACGATCGTGCGATCGGTTGGTCCACATCTCGTTGGTCGTCACGCACCGAAAGCCGACGTGCGACATGCCGGTATCGGGACTGCAACCGTGCCTCGCGCCGGGCCGGTAACGGGAGCAGTAGCTGTCGTCACACAGGAACGAACCGCCCCGTTGCACGCGTTGCGGCATGAACGGACGTAGCGGGTCGATGCTTTGGTCGGGGCCGATCGGGTTTTCGATCACGCCCTCACCGCCGCGCCGGCGGTAGAGTTCGCGGTCGCACCAATCGGCACACCATTCCCATACGTTGCCGGCCATGTCGCGTAATCCGAAGCCGTTGGCCGCGAACGACCCGACTGGGGCGGTCCTCACGTAACCGTCGTCGGCCGTGTTCTGGAACGGAAACTCGCCCTGCCAGAGGTTCGCCTGCCACTTGCCGTCGGTGCCGGGCCGTTCGTCGCCCCAGACGTAGGACTTGCCCTGTAGCCCGCCGCGAGCGGCGAATTCCCACTCCGCCTCGGTCGGCAGACGCTTGCCGGCCCACCTCGCGTATGCCACGGCGTCGTCCCACGAGACATGCACGACCGGGTGATCGTCCATGCCCAGGATGCCGCTGTCAACCCCCTCAGGGTGCCTCCAGTTCGCTCCCAGCGTCCAGTACCACCATTGTGTGAAATCACGCGTATCCACCGGGCTGGCGGTGGGCTGGAACACCAACGAGCCGGGCACGAGGTCCTCTTCAGGGGGCGGCGGAGTGCCGGGCGGGGACTGCCGCAGAATTTCGTCGACATTCGGGGGCTTTTCCGCGGTGGTGACGTAACCGGTCGCCTCGACGAAGGCGCCGAACTGAGCGTTGGTGACCTCGGTCTCGTCGATCCAGAAGCCGTCCAATCGGACTCGGTGCGGCGGCTTCTCGTCGGCCCAGCCCAGCTCGGAGTTGGTTCCCATCGTGAACTCGCCTCCAGAGACCCAGACCATGCCGGGCGGAGCGTCAGCGGGAGGCGACGTGGCGCGGTCGCCATATCGTACCAGGGAGAATGTCACTCCGAAGGCGGCGACGCCCAGGAGTAAGGGGACCACGTACTTTGTCATGGGGAGCGCCAATGGCAGTTCCGCTCGCGACTCCAAGGCCCAATCGCCCAATCATACACCAATGCGCGTGCCAGGTGAAACGTCGACGACACCGGGCTCCAACCGGGAGTGGCCGGAGCTCGTAGGGTGGGACAAGATCGCGCAGCGATCGACGGCCCACCATCCGTTTTCGTATGCAACGATCGATGGCCGGCGACTCCGATGGTGGGCCGGGAGACCCGCTGCGCGGGTGCCCCTCCCAAGGCGAGCTTGTCCCACCCTACTGCCTTCGCAGTGGCGCGTTCGACGATACCGCGTCCTCTCTGATCCGCGAACACAACGATTGCGTGAAATCGGTCGGCGTGCGAGAATTACGGTGTGCTACCCATGCGCACGAGGTAACGCTGTACCATGAAGCGTACGAGGGGGTTGTTGGCGCTTTGGTCGCCCGTGGTTCTGGTACCTGTCGTCGCTTTCGATGCCAAATCGATCGATTCGGCGCTCGTTTCCGGCTTCGCATGGCTGCTCGGCCTGGCGGCGGTGTCCTACGCCGGCCACTCAAAGTCGTCCGGCGAACTTGCTCGTTGGTTGTCTTCCTGGAGGGCTTGGCCATTGGCGGCGGCCGTCGTGATCGGACTTTCCCCGATTGCCGCCCTTCGCTCAGACGCCATAACGAGTCTTACTTTGCAGGTTGGCGCGGGGGCGATGATCCTGGTTCACTGGGCAGCGAGCCGAACGGAGCAGGTTTTCCACGGTCGGCTCAATCGATTGTCACTATGCGCGGCCAGCGTGGCCGTCACGCTCATGTCCGTCGAATGGTCGCTTCGAGCATATCACGACTCTCTGCCCAAGAACGATTTCACGACGACGACTTGGGGGCACCCCGTTCAGATCAACCGCCTCGGCTTCCGTGAAAAGGAGTTCGTCCGACCCAAGCCCCGCGGCACGTACCGAATCATGGTGCTCGGCGATTCGCTCACGTGGGGGGCGGGCCTGGCCGAGGAAGAACGCTACAGCAATCTGATGGAACGAGAACTGCGAAAGCGGTTCCCAAGCCGCCGGATGGAAGTGCTCAACTTTGGCATGCGCGGCGGGCCAACCGTGGCGGAGCGGGACCTGCTGGCTCGAAATGCCCACGACGTGGAACCAGACTTGGTCGTGGTCGGATTCTGTGTCAACGACCCTCAACCCAAAGGTCAGGATTGGTGCGTCGAGCGCGAAAGGTACGATTTTTTGTTCCGCCCGATACGAGCGTTTCAAGCCTTGGGATTGCGCAGGACGGCGGAGTTTCTCGCCGTGCGGGGCGATCAACTCATTCGTAACGTGGGATTGGTGCCGGACTGGATCGAGGCGCTCGATAGGGCTTACGATCCGGACTCCGTGGAATGGAAGGAATTCGAGCGGGCCCTCATCGAACTGCGCGCGATTTGCGACGCGCGTGCGCTGCCCCCGCCCGTATTCGCTCCGCTTCTGCAAGGAACGGGGGATTTCAATGAACCGAACCGGCTGCTTTCGAAAATCCTGGAATGGTGTTCCCGCGCGGAGAAGGCGGCCCGGAACGCCGGTTGTGTCACGGTCGATTCGCAAGATGATTTCAAGAAGCAGGGTTATCGTGATCGCGCCGTCAATCGTTGGGATCCCCATCCGTCGCGTGAGTGCAACGAGATCTTTGCCAGGAACATCGCCGAACACGTCGCCGTGCTGGTACGCGAGAGCGACGAACGTCGCAAGGCCGCGAGCACACGCGATGGGCCTCGATGAAAGCGGGGCCGCGCTCCGTCACGCTCTGTGACGACGGCTTTCGGGCGGAGCCGATGGCTTAGTGAATGTTGACCACGATCTCGTTCTTGGCGACGTCGTTGACTTCTGTTCCCCTCTGCCGTCGCCCGCTATTCAATCCTCAATCGCGTCCTGTTGGCGCGCCACCGCGTGCGGCATGCCATGCTACCGATGTGCCGCTTGCCCGGTTCGTGGCGGGCGAGAATGGAGCGTGCCCCTGTGCGTGCGCATGGGTGCTCTATCTTGGACGGGCATGATGCATTACTGTCCCCCGAAGGTTTGTGACGAGATGCCCGCCGTCAATCCCCAGCACGTTCAGCTTCCGCACCTGGAGACGTTCAAAGGCCGCTGAGCTGGGGAGCTTCACCGCCGCGGCCAAGGCGCTCTCGGTCAGCCAGGCCGCCGTCAGCCAACGCATCCGCGCGCTGGAGGGAATGCTGGGAACGTCGTTGTTCCGTCGCCGGGAGGGTGGGATCGTGCTCACGGAGGCCGGCCAACGCCTCCATTCGTTTGCCGCGCGCATCCTGGACCTTCACCAGGAAGCGTACTTCGACTTGACCGGCCGAAAGAAACAGGCCGTGGCGGGCGAACTGGCACTGGCCGCCAGCTCGGTTCCCGGCGAGCACGTCTTGCCGGCGATCTTGGCCGATTTTCGCCGGAAACACCCTGAAATTCGCGTGCGCGCAAGCGTCGTCGACAGTGCCGCCGTGCTCGATCAGCTCCAACGCGGTCGCGTGCCAATCGGACTGGTTGGACGCAAGACCGACAGCCCGCACCTCGACTTTCGCCCGTTCGCCAAGGACGAATTGGTGCTGATCGCCGCCGGGCGGCACCGCTGGTACCGTCGGAAACGAGTCTCGCTTCGCGAACTTTTGACACAGCCGCTGGTGCTGCGTGCTCCCGGCTCGGGATCGCGATGGTTCTTCGAGCAGGCGCTGGGGGTTGCGGCGCGTCGCTGGCCGACCTCAACATTGTCCTGGAGTTGGGAAGCAACGAGGCGATCAAGGAGGCCGTTGCCGACGGCGGCGCCGCGGCGGTGCTCTCGGATCTCGCCGTGCGGCAAGAGCTGGGCGATGGGCGCTTGCGTGCGCTTCGGATCGCCGGGCTTTCCCTGCAGCGGACGATGTACGTCGTTACCGACCGTCGCCGCGCCCTGCCGGCCCCCGCCCAGGTGTTCTTGCACTTCCTTCCGCCTACCTCTTGACCAGGTACTTCCGCACGACGTCTTCGTCGATTTCGATTCCCAGGCCCGGGCCGGTGGGCACTTTGAATCGCCCATCCTTGAACTCGAAGGGCCGAGTGACGACCTCGTCGCGGAAGGGGTTCTCGAACATGTCGATTTCGAGCATCGGCTCGTCGCTGGTAAAGCTCCAGGTGTAGGTCGGCAGCAAGGCCAGCAGGTGCAGCGTGGCGGCGATGGCAATGGCACCCGACCAGCAGTGCGGCACGCACTGCACGCTCCAGAGGCGGGCCATCTCGGCAATGAACAGCACTTCGGCCACGCCGCCGCAGAGCGAAGCGTCGGGCTGGATCACGTCGAACGAGCGTTTGACGATATGGTCGCGCGCCGTGGCGCGCGAGTCGAGCGCTTCGCCGCCGGCCACGGCAATGTCGAGCGACTGGGTGAGCACGTCGTAGCCCGCGTAATTCTGCCCCTGCGGCAGCGGCTCCTCGAACCAGTAGTAATCGAGCTTCTCCAGCTCCTTGCCGAACTTGACCGCCTGCGGCAGCGTAAAGGCGCCGTTGGCGTCGGTCAACAGCCGGATGTCGCGGCCGACCTTCTCGCGGATCTTGGCCAGCACGGCCAGGTCGCGGCGAGGCTCGAAGCGGCCGGTGCGGATTTTCATCGCCTTGAACCCGCGTTTGACCAACTCGGCCGCCTCGTCGGGAAACTGGTCCTCCAGGCGGACCCCTTCGGTGTAGTTCATCTTCGAGGCGTACGCCAGGATGCGGTCGCGCACCCGGCCTCCGTACAACTCGGCCACCGACATTTTCAGGGCCTTGCCGCGCAGGTCGTTGAGCGCGATGTCGCAAGCGGCCACTGCCCGGCCGTCGCCGAAATTCTGTCCCCAGAGCAGTCGCCAGAGCTTGCGGTGTTCGAGCGGGTTCTTGCCCAAGAGGACCGTTTTCAGGTGCTCTTCGATGATCCCGTGGGTGCCCCCGACGTCCGAGGTCTCTCCCCAGCCGACCAGCCCGCTGTCAGTGCTGATCTTCACCAAGAGCGCGTCGCGGTGCGGGACGAGGTCGGTGGAAACCCCGATTGCCCGCGGCAACTTATGGAGCAGTGGGAACGTTTCGACGTTGGTGATCGTAAGGTCGCCGGGCTTTTCGTCCGGTTCCTGCGCGGCTTGCGCTCCCGGCCCCCATACCGACAGGCCGGCCAATACGCCGGAAGCTCCGACCATGGACGATTGCAACCAGTTCCTCCGAGTCAGAGCATTGTTCGGCATGGCGCACCTCTTGGTGTTAAAGCGTTCGGTCACCATTCCAACACGCCGGCGAATGAAAGTCCAGCGGCTGATGGTCTAAATTGGCTCGCGCGCGGGGTCGCTCCGTCATTCCGCTTGCCAATCACGTGGTTTTCGCCGATACCCGGTGGGAAATCATTTACAGGAAGTCGTCAAGGGCCAGGACGTGGCTGCGGACCCACTCACCTTCAAACGGTGCGTCGAACAGGCGTGCCGCCTTTTCCGTACCAGCTTCAGCGAGCGCGCCGAAGGAACGGGCATGCGCGATTTCCTGATCGATGCGTTTGGGCAGCCGGCGCGATCGCCGGCGGAGGTCGCGATCTTTGCGCTGACTCAACTTTGCAGAGACACCTCGGATGATGCGGTCATCTGCGTGGCCGTGGTACAGTTCCTCGACGAGACGGTCGGAAAGCCCGGCACCGATCCGCAAGCTGTCAGAAGAACGGCCGACCTTTGGTCAATCGTGCAGCATGGGTGCCACGAAAAGGCGTGCCGCGACTGGGTGCGAACGTGGTATGAATATTGTCCTACTTGGCCAGTGCGCTCCACGCGGCCTTCAGCCCGGCCGCAATGATTTCCATGCTTCGCTGGCGCTCCTGGAATTCACTCTCTGGAATCGAATCGCAGTAGATCGTCAACTCTTCGCCGATCGCTGCGTCGCGCCAGGCCCTCGACAGGGCTTGCGGATTCGTGCTGACGCGGATCCCCGAGCGTCCCTGGATGATCTTGACTGCCTCTGCGATGGCTTCGGCCTCTTGTGGTTCAAGCATTCCGGCGGAAGGCATGTCGCCGGCGAACTCAAACGGGAATGACTCCGCATCGTGGCCGCCAAAGTGCGTATCGCGGAGCAAACCATCGACGACCAACTCTCCAAGTAGTTCATCAATCCGGTCGATACCTGGCCCGCCGGGCAACTTTACCATCGGCCACGTCGAGAGATACCCTGGCTGGCCTTCCGCATAAATCAAGTGGGCGTGGTAGAACGCGTCAAACAAATCAGATCGGTTCTGCAGCATGCCACCGGCTTCCCGGACGATCTCGGCAATGACCCGCTTGGCTCGATCTTTAGCATCCACGCGACGATCCTCATGCCTCATGGCGAAAGAAAAATTCAACTTCATCTTAAGCCACGGATGACAGGGTGGGAAGCGTCCCGTTTCAAGATGCTGACTGTCGATGGTTGATTCTGTGACACAAAAACGACATCCGCACGATGTTGGATGTTCGCGCGGCCTGCCGATTCGTTCCCACTCTCTGCATGGGCCGGCATTTACTTGGCCAGATCCCTCACCAGGCTCTCAATGTCGTCGTCGGTCAGGTTACGGGCCGTCTCGCGCAACATCTTTTCGAAATGCTGGATCGCGGCGGGCGAGTCGGGATACCCGATGTTACCCCACTCGGCGTCGCTGGTCGCAAGCCGTTTTCGGCCGGCATCGATGATCACGATCCAAGGAATGCTCGTGGCGTCCTGCCGGCGCAGGCTCGCCATGATGAGCTCGCCATGGGCGAACCGCTCGTCGAGCTTGACGCAGATATAGTCTTTCGCCAACAGCTCGCGGTGCGCGTCGAGAAACCGTGACAGCAGCACGCAGGGCCCACTGAAGGCGCCGCTGTGCTGGATCAGGACCCGCTTGCCTTGCTTTTTAGCCTCGATCAGGGCCTCGTCGAGGAGCTGCTCGGCGTCGGCCGGCTTCGGCGCGTGCTCGCGCAAGAAATTCGCCAGACGTTCGCGATCCAATTGCCCATCGGCCGGCAAGACCCGAAGCATGGTCCGCCCGAGCAGCTCGCCGTCCGTCCCGGAAACCGCGATGGAAGCGGCATCCGCCTGGGGCCATTCAAGGCCGAGCTTTTCGACGAACCGTCGCGAGTCGTCGTGTTGCTCGCCCTGGCCCGCATCGACGACGAGTAGCACGTAATCGTCCAGGAACTGTCGCACGCGGCGATCGGGAACCTCGTCGTCGTCGAGGTGGTAAAGGTGCGAAAAGAAGCCGTGCGCGGCGGCGCTCTCGCGCTGTGTCACGAGGACCAAGAGCCGCTGCTCGTTCGATTTCGCTTCGAGCAAGCCGCCACGCAAGCGGGTTTCCAGCGGCGCGGACCGCTGAAACGCGCGATCGATCAATTCCGCGAGCGTCGGCGCGCGGTCCTTCGGCGTCAGTTTGACGTCGCCCAGATCGACCGTCTCGGCCGATTCCGGCTTGACGTAACCGGTCGTCAGCCAGTCGTGGGCCTGCCCGTCCTGGTCGCGGTCGATGGCGACTTCGAGCTGGTACTCGCAACCCGGCACCAGGCCGTCGAGCACGAATTCGCCCCGAATGTTGGATGAGGTACTGCCGCCGAAAACATTAAATATGGTGAACCCTTCCTTTACCGCGAATTTGAGTTGTCGTTGAGTCAAGGGCCGGCCCGAGGTCGCGTCGACGAGTCGTCCCGTCGCCGCAGCCGTGGGAGCCACGGGGATCACGACCCGCGAATCGTCGGGGCCCAGGCGCGCGATGGCCCCCCATAGTCGATCGGCGCTGAGCGCATACAGGAGCATTTCGCACGGAGTCCGCTGCACGCGAAACGATCCATCGTCGCCGCTGGCGGCTTTGATGAACATCCCGTTGCCGTTGTGCGCCACGCCTAACACGCTGACGTCGCCGATACCCTGTGCCAGCGCAGCACGAAGCACGACTCGCCCGGCGAGCTCGACACGGTCGGGCCGATCGGCGTGCAGATTCAACTCCAGCTCGTCCTGGTCGACGACCACGAACAAGGGCGGCTTGACGCCTTTTGGGCCAAGCAGGTAGCCATGCCCTGGACCAACGAGAAACTCGAACTCGCCTTGGTCGCCGGTTTTCGTATTTCGCGTGATTCGCGGCTGGATCGACTTGTTGTCGTTGTTTGGGTTGGGCAACTGTTCGTCTTTAGGTAGCAGCAGGTGCTCGTCGTCGTCGCGGTACATGGAAAGGCACAAGTTCTCGCCGGACACCGGCTTGGGATCGATGCCGATCGTGAGGCGCCCATAAAGGCGCGTGGCCCGTTGAAGGACCAAATCGACGTCGTCGAGCGGAATGCCCAGGCGCACGACACGCGATTCCAGCGGGGTCGCCCAGCGGTCGAGCAAGGCGCCGAACAGGTAGAACTGGTCCGGGTTGACGCGGATCTCGAAGCGGCCGTCTTCGCCGGTGCGCAGCGATTTGTGGAAACTGTCGACTTGGTGCCCGCGGCCGTCAATCTGCACTTCCGCGCCGGCCGCGGGCCGGCCGTCGGCAAAGGTCACTCGGCCGCTGACCGGCACCAAAGGAAGGAGCGTCGCCGTCAGTTCCGTGACGCCGGACTGCGGGTCGAAGACGGTTCGCTCGGGCATGAAATGCTCCTC
The DNA here is from genome assembly GCA_035534975.1 of Pirellulales bacterium. Taxonomy (GTDB): domain Bacteria; phylum Planctomycetota; class Planctomycetia; order Pirellulales; family JAICIG01; genus DATKSN01. Next base: position 17,489 of record DATLQY010000695.1, on the reverse strand, counting down.
GCGCCCGGTCCAAAATGTGATCGGCGTCGAGTTGTCGATAGGCACCGCGCGGAACACAGCGCCGCCATGCTCGTCGCTCAGCACACGGAAGTGTTCGCCGCCGATGTTCAAAATGTCGCCCTTCTTGGGCTTTTCGAAGTACCACGGGGTCACTGGCAGGCCAGCCATGGGTTGCTCGTCATGATCGACCACCCGCACCGTCACAGTCCGCGCGCCGTTGAGCACCAGCACCAGCGCTTCGGGGTGATCGGGCGGCAGCTTGTACGGATCGCTCGCCGTTTCGTCCGGGCGACGATATACGAAATAGTCGAGTCCGACGTTGGGCTTGTCGGCCACGACATATTGCATGTTGGCGTCGGCGGGGACGCGCAGCACGGCCTTGCCGGCCACGTCGGTCGTGGCTTCGTCCATGAGGTTGAACCAATGGACCATGGCCGCCACCCAGGCGCCGGCGACGGGTTTCCCTTGGTCATCGACCACGGTCATGGGAATTTCTCGCGCCGGGCGTAGGACGAGTTGAACGGCGGGCGGGAGTTGCTCGACGTCGGTGATCTGATAGAACGCCTGCCGTGAGCCGTCGTCGGCCGTAGCCCGCAAGGTAAGAGGGATTCTTGGATCTCTCGGCACATCTAGTTCGAATTCACCGTCGCGAGCCGAATCGGTCGACGGACGTGAACGGTGAGCGAATGCCTCGACTTGGGCGCCGGACACGCCGCGGCCTTGCTCGTCGACGGCGTGGCCTTTGACCCGCAACGTTGACTGAACAGCTTCGGTTTTCACACCCTCCGTGGCAGACGCTTTCGTCGTCTTCGAAGCGCTGGAACCCGGCTCGGTATCCGCCCGTGACGACGCCAGCGGACTGATCGTGCCGGCGACGACGACCACGCCAAGCGTGGCAAAGGCGAGCAACCAAGCGACCGACCGGGCCACGGGCTGGCGACGCCGGCGCTGGGCCACGATGGCCCGGATGCGGCGCTCGAAACCCCGGCCGCCGGCCATGGCCACCGCCGCCGTGGGTGGCCTGGGGTGCGGCGCGCTCAATTGCGACGCCAAATCCAAGAGAACGCGCGCATAGCGGGTGGGGGCCTGACCGCTGGCCAACGCCCAGTCGTCGCAGGCCGCCTCGCGTTCGACGCGCATCCGCCACGCCGCGACCCACGCCAGGGGGTGGAACCAGTACAGCGCGCAAGCCATGCGCGCCAACAATTGCCAACCGACGTCGCGACGCACCACATGCGCCAGTTCGTGCGCCACGGCGGCGGCCAGGTGCCCCTCGGGCCAGACACGCCAGCCGCGCGGCAGCACGATCGTGGGCCATCGCCACCCAACACAGAGTGGAGAAAGCGTCGCGCCGCTTTCCCTCAACTCGACGGCGCATCGCCGTCCAAAGGATGGAGCCAGGCTGCGAACCAGGCCGCGGCAGTGTTCATCGTCGACGATCTCGGCCTCTCGAACCAACCGCCGGGCTGCATGCATCGAGCGTGCGGTCCAGACCAGCCCAACGGCCGCGGGCACCGCCCACAGCATGAACCATCCCAACATCCAGTTCCACAAAGAGGGCAAGACGGCAGCCGAGGTTTGATGAAAGGGCACCGTTGCAGCCGACAGGGTCTCTGCGGTGTTGTCGCTCGTTTCGGGCTCCGCGGTCGCGCGGGATGTCCCTGTAGGCGACAGATCGGCCAGGGCGTCGATCGACGTCGCGGTGACCGCCGAATCGCGCCTAAGCGCGAGTTCCCGGGAGTATTCGCCATCGCGGTCAACCGCCGATGGAACGTCGGCCAACGGCCCGCCGGCAAGTCGAAGATCAAGCCACCCGGTTCGCAACTCGGGCAGCGCGGCGATCAATGCCGGAAGCGCCAGCGCGGCGACGACGCTGAGGGCCCAGACCCTGTGGCGCACCGCCGCGGAGGCCGTTCGCACCGCGAAGACCAATAGAGTGGCCGCCAACCAGACAAGCGTGGCGCCGAACACGACTCGCACCGTCCATCCCGGCAAATACGCCTCGGCCGTTAGTAACTGGTTGGTAATCATCATTCAGTCTCCGGAGGATTGGAGGAAGGCGCGCCGTCGGCCTCATCGATCAGTCGCCTGATTCGCGAAAAATCGTCGGCTGAAAATCTGCCCGCCCAGCCGTCGACCAAGGCGGCGACGGCATCTGCCGGCTGGTCGGAGAAAAAATTCCGCACGAGGTTGCGCAGCGCCGAGCGGCTGATCTTGTGCTTGGCCGCCGCGGGGCGGTAGAGGTAACGCTTTCCCTGCTGGCGGAACCGCACTAAGCCCTTGTCGGCCAGCAGGTTCAACATGCCGCGCACCGCCGAATAGCTGGGTGCGTCGGAGATGGCAGCGCGGACCTCGGCCACCGAGGCCTCGCCCAGGCGGTACAGCGTTTCGACAATTTGCCGCTCGCGCTTACCGAGTTCCAGGGGAGATGGTTTTGTCACGTGGTACTCCGCAAATAGTGAATCCGCCGAGTGACTCAGCAGCAATCCAACGACGCGATCCATGCCTGGCAGGTCTCGCCTGCGTGGCTCACCCGTACTGTCACGGCGCCTTTGGGAGTCATCTTTCCGGTCGGGGCCGCCACCTCGTTTGGCAGCGGAACGGCCTCCGCCATCGACAGAGCGGGTAGGACGAGGGCGAGTAGGAGGAAGAAGCGAAGCATAGTCGTTCTCCGGGTGAGGGCCGCCCCACATGCTATTACGCTAGCACATGCTAGTAGAATAGCACGTTTCGGTCGGGCGTCAATGGCGTGGCGGAAATTCTTTTCCCGGCCCTCGTAAAGGCGTTGGTTACGCTATGCACCATGCTACTGGCAGATCACCGCGGTAAGCACGGAAATCGCAGTCAGCAGTAGCCCGGCAGCCAGCAAGAACGCCCCCACGACGTCATTGGCGATGAAGTCACGCGTCGTCGTCGTTTTGTGGGCCAGCCGAAAGCAATGGGTACCGAGCCAACAAAGGAGCATGCCGACGACACCAGCGAAACCGAGCAGCGGGACCACCCTGTTCGCCGTGCAGAGCCAGACGGCCAGCGCAACGACCGCCGTCGCGGCCAGCATCCAGCGGACCGAAAACTGAAAGCGCGGGCGTGCCATCCCACCATTCTAAACTCGGGGCAGTCACGCCGAAACCTCCGGCCCGGCTTGCCCGGCGACACCCAAGAGCTACGAGATGAGACCGAGTTGCTTGCGGATCACGTCACAGAGTGTGTCGGCGATCTCTCGGTGTCGTGGCACCGGAGCGCGCCGTCCGTTCGCGGGGTTGCGATAAACATCGTGCCGCCGACCGTGGCGAACGAATTCGCACCCCGCTCGCTCAAGCTCCTTGACGAACGCTTGGCGTTTCACACCTCCAACTCCACAGGCTCTCGCTGAGAGGTCAGCGGGGCCGGGGCGCGTTCCTGCGTAACGATCAGTTCGTAGGCGTCTTGGATGTTCTCCCGGAGCTCCTCCACCGTTTCGCCCTGGCTGAACACACTCGGCACTTCGAGCAACCGCCCAACATAGAAGTTACCGTCCCGCCAGAACTCCAGCGTGAATTGTCCGCGCATTTTCACCTCCCCAAACCCGGATGTCGTCCGACAAACGCAAGCATATCCGAGGCGCTGTCGCGGCTGCAAGTGGCGCGCCGGGGCATGTGCAGCGCTTGGCACGCCAAAATCCAGTATACTATATGGCAATGGCGCGGTTAACTGCGCCGTGCGCGGCACTCCCTTCAACCGGTGAACCCATGACTTTCCCTTACAGACACGGACTTCCATCGCGGATCGGCTGGTGGCCGCCGCTGGCGCTGGTGTGCCTGGCGGCCTGTCTCGCCGCCCTTCCGTCGCGCGCCGAGGACGATGCCTCCGACATCCCACCACCGTTAACCGAGTACATGGGGCGGACGATCGCGCCCTACATGACCTACCACGGCGCGTCGTGGCTGGTGCGCGAGGAACGCGAGCGCGAAGAACATTGCAAGACCATGCTCAAGGCACTGGCGATCAAGCCCGGCCAGGCGGTCTGCGACATGGGGTGCGGCAACGGCTTTTACACACTGAAGCTGGCCAAACTGGTCGGCAAGACGGGCCGCGTGCTGGCGGTCGACATCCAGCCCGAAATGCTGCGTTTGCTGGAGGCCCGGGCCAACGAGCAAGCGCTCAAGAACGTCGAGCTCGTCCAGGGTTCGGTGATCGACCCGAAGCTCCCCGAGGGCGAGCTCGATCTGATCATGCTGGTCGACGTGTACCACGAGTTCTCGTACCCCGAGCAGATGCTGCGCGCGATGCGCCAGGCACTCAAGCCCGACGGGCGGCTGGTGCTGGTCGAATTCCGCCTGGAAGACCCGAGCGTGCCCATCAAGCTGGAACACAAGATGACCAAGGAGCAGGTCAAGAAGGAGCTATTGCCCAACGGCTACAAGCTCGTCGAGGACTTCGACGGGCTTCCCTGGCAACACGTCATGTTCTTCCAGCGGGATGACGGGGAGGAAGTAAGACGGGAAGGAGAAAAGAGAAAGCCGTAAAGCGCGAGAGGTCAGGAGGCACGTCTCGCCAGCTCTGCCATGACCCTCGCTGCCTTTACCTTCGCGCCGCGCTCGTCTTGAAGGCGGATATTATTGGTTCCCAGCGAGGAGGGCGTCGAGGTCGGCTTTCAAAGTCGCCTCGATGCCGGGGCTATAGCCCACGTGAACCCGTCGCACGATCCCTTGTTTGTCGACGATCACGAGCATCGGAATGCCATTGGCGCCGTAGGCTTGCCCGGCCGTCCCGTCGCTGTCGAGGCCAACGGTGACGTTGAGTTTTTCCCGGTCGAGAAAGGCGCGGATGTCCGAGGCTGACTCGCGCTGGTTCACGCAGACCAGCGCGACCCCTTTGTCGCGGTAGTCGTCGGCGACCTTGGCCAGGATCGGCATTTCTTGCACGCATGGCCCGCACCAAGTGGCCCAGAAATCGAGCATCACGACCTGCTTGCCGCGGTAGCTCTTGAGGCTGAACTCGCCGCCGTCGAGAAGCTGCTGTTCGATGTCAGGCGCCGTCGCCCCGACGAGCGCGCTTTGCTGCTTGGCGCACGACGAACCGAAAATCAATACCGGCAGGAACAGGCCCAAAGGGCTAGAACGGCCGCGCATCGAGGTCTCCTTTCGAGATCAAGCAGGCATGGAGCAACACGAGTGCATGACAGTTTGACGCGCGCCAGCGCGGACCGCAAGGGCCTTGCCGGCCTCGCCGCCTGGAACGTGAGAAACACGCACGGCGCAGATTTTGGGAGCGGACGTACAAGCCGCAACGCATCGTCGATGAGACCGCGCTTTGGGCCTGCAGCGGCAATGAAGCCTGCTGGCACCGAAGCGGTAATCATCCGTGTGCCCTCCCGAGCCGAACGCTCGGCGAATCGATCGGCCTGACGATCAAGGCACGGAATTCCGCGACAAATATTGGCCCCCCATTTTTTGAACAGAAGCAAACAAAGGAAACGAAGGAGAACACCCAGAGCATGGGCCGTTCAATGTTCCTTGGCTTCTTCGTTGACTTCGTTTGCTTCTGTTCAAACTCGCGCCGTGCTGTCACCGAGAGCAAATTGCAGCAAACAGTTCTCGGCCGTCACGCCTGTTTTCTCGTGGTTCGGCGTTGCTCGCGCAAACGCGAGCCGCGGAGAAAACGTAGCCGAATTTTGCAAATCAGGATGTGCCCGTTCTTACCCGATCAGTCCGCGCGCATCGATGGCGGAGCGAATCCCCAGGGAAGCGCATCCGATCCGTCGCAGAGCGGGAGCGGAAAATACCGCTCCGAAAACTGCACTCCGGTCATGGGATGCCCGAGAGGTAGCAGAATTCGCGGGCAGAAACCCTTCGGCCACCACCCCGGCGCGGATATGACAGGAAGGTGCGCTGTCAGAGCCGCTTCCAGCCGATCGAGCCAGTCACAGAGCTTGGCGAAAAGCTCGCGTAGTGTCGGAGCTACTGGGTCATTCTCGCGTCCTAGCCTTTAAGCGGGCCGTTGCTTTTTTCCCAACCTATTTTTTGCCTTCTCCTCCGTGCCTTTTTCGTCCGGCTCGCAAGTGCCGGCGGCTGCAAGTGCGCTCGCGGCGCAAGCGCCGGGCAGGCGAAACCACCGAAACTGGACGACTTGCGCGCCGTTTTTGGACGACTTATTGGACGACTTGAGCCGACCGATCCGGCGTGGCCACGAAGGAAGTCGTGTTCGTAAGTCAGGCTTCGAGAAAGGTTTGCGACTCTCGCGACAGACCCCCCTATTAGTAGATGGACGACTTGGACGACTTGGACACCCTTTTCGAGAGATTTCGTGCTGGCGGCGGGGCGCAGGAAGGATGAAGGCGGAAGGATTAAGGATGAAGCGCAAGCGCCGTTTCGATCCCCAATCTAGTCCGCGCGCGTCTGCGGCTCGGCACCGTGGCGCGGCACCGCGTCGCAACTACATGGCCGTGCTCGATCGAGAGGCCGTTGCCGGCGATCGCCGGCAGCCGGACTGGCCAAGCAGATTTTCGCAATTCTCGCACGTGTTGCGACGGATCGCCCCGCAGCCTGCGCGCGATTGGCATTCTGATCGAGTTCACTCGCGTCGGGTACCAGGGCCCGCGGACGCAAGTGACGTCGCCCCTGTGGCTTCGACGCCCACCGTCCGCAGCGAGGGACCGAAAGCGCCGTGGCAAAGCGGCGACAGCGCCGCCCTGCCGGCCAAAAACGCTTCGCGAAGAAAACCGACTCCGCATCCCCCTACAAAAGGCCTGCGCGACGTCGCACGAGGGGCGGAGGGTGGCGCGGTCACGACCGCGCCGCTACGCGGCTTGCTCACTGGCGTGGGGATGGCGGAGATCGGTTTTCTTCGCTGCGCGAAAGAACGTCCTTTCGCGTAGCGAAAGGCGACCGCGACCGCTAGGCCGCAAGCACCGCGTCGATCGCCTCCAGCGTCTCGCCGATCGATGCGCGGATCACGACGTCGGCCAGTTCGTCCTGAGGGGTAGCGTCGCGGTTGACGATCACCAGCTTCGCGCCGTATTGCTTGGCGGTGCGCGGCAGGCTGGCCGCCGGTTCGACGACCAGCGACGAACCGATCGCAAGGAACAGCTTCGCCCGCTTGCTCAAGGCGAATCCCTCTTGCAACAAGCTCGGCGGCAGCGACTGGCCAAAGGAGACGGTGGCGTGCTTCATCCGATCGCCGCCGCAAGCCGTGCAATTCGGCACCGCACCCTCGGCCACGAACCGCGCGACCATCTCGCCGGCTTCGTAGCGCGCGTGGCAATCGAGGCACGTAACGTGGCGGGCGGTGCCGTGCAGCTCAAGCACCTTGCGGCTGCCGGCCAACTGGTGCAGGCCGTCGATGTTCTGCGTGATCACGGCGGCCAGCCGGCCGGCGGCTTCCCAACGCGCGAGCACCTCGTGCCCGGCGTTGGGCCGCGCGAGAGCGAAATCGCGATGGGCCTCGGCCTTTTGGCGCCAATACTCGTGACGGGCCTCGGCGCTGGCGAGAAAGGCGTCGAAGTAAACCGGCTGGTACTTCGCCCACACTCCGCCCGGCGAGCGAAAGTCGGGAATTCCGCTTTCGGTACTGATACCTGCGCCAGTGAATGCCACCACGGCGTCGGCCTCCCTTAGCCAGGCGGCCACGGTTTGATGTAGCACGCCATCTCCTTCGTCAACCCGTTGCTGTAATCTTCCTGTCTGTAATTTTCTTGTCAACAATCGCCTTTATGTCTCGCTGCAATTCGTGACTATCCCCTCCCGGCGTTCGAAATCAGATCGCGTGCTCGTCGTAATACTCCGCGGACCCGATCAGCCCGGCAATCAGGTCCTCGTCGGTGGCGCCCTGGGCGAACTGAGCCATCCAGTAATCGAGCCCGCCCGGATCGGGAACGCGGCCGAGAGCGTGCAGATAGTCGTCGCCTATCTGTTGCTGCAGGCGCTCGCCGGCGTTGGCAAAACCACCCGCGACGTCGGCGCGGCTGGCGGCCGCGTTCAGTTGGCCCACCCAATAGCTTTCACCAAGCGAGTCGGCTTGCCGACCCAACAGGTCCTGGTATAGGGCGTCCACCCAGAGCTGGTTCGTCCCGCCCGCGCGCATGAAATATTCGTCCGAAGCAACTAACTCGGCGGCCAACCCCTCGTCGGTCAGGTTCCCCACTTGCAACTGGCCAGCCCAGTACGCCAATCCACCCGCGTCGGGCTCGCGCCCCAGGAATTTCACGTAAGCGGGCGTGACGACTTCGTTGGCGTAATTCTCGTAGCTGCCGACGAGATCGGCGGCGAACACCGCCGGCGCCAGACCGTCGTCGAGCTGGGCCTCCCAGTACGCCAACTCGGCAGGTGTCGGGAGTCGGGCGTAGACGTCATGAAACGCCGCGGTGACGTAATCGCCCGTCGCGCTGGTCATAGCGCCTGGGGTTGGGGTGGTCGGCATGGTGGTCACCTGCGCCCCGTCAGCGACGGTCACCGCCGCAAGGCCTTCGCGGGCGATGCTGACGTCGATAGTGAACGAACCAACGGCGGCGTAGACGTGACTGCCGAACACGCTGAACAATCCGCCGGCGGCGTCCGGCGTCACGACGGCGGTCGAACTGGAGCCGTCGCCCCAGTCGATCGTGGCCGCATAATCCGCGGAAGGCAGGGCGCCGTTGGGGTCGGTGAAGGTCGCCAATTGCTGGTTTTCGACGGGCGCGCCGACCGTGGCGGCAATCGTCAAGCCGCCCTGCGCTGACAGGGGCGTAACGGCAATCACCCGATTCACCAGATCGGGCACCAGGAGATTGGCGATGGGCGTGCCCAGACCGGTCACCAGATCGTACCCAGGGCCGGCTTGAAAAGCGCGATTTCCGCCTTGGGTAATGTCGTGAAACGCGCCGGGATTCGCGTACAATAGCGGCAGGGTCTGGGTCGCTCCGTCGAGCGACCCCTCTGCCAGCAACGCCCGGCCCTCGTCCGCGGTCGCCATCGTCGCCGCGAAGCTAACCGTCGATGCGCTCGTGCCCAACTCGCCTTGCCAAGGCGTGCCCGCACCGAACGTAAACGAGTCGTAAATCGGCACGCCCGGGCCGGAATCATCTCCGCCGACGAACGCGACGTCGGGGCTCGCACGCGACGGGAAGTTGAGACCGGCCTGCTGTTGATAAGCGGGTTGCGGTTCATAGCGGCTGATGCCGCCGCCGCTGTATTGCGTGGCAACTTCGCTCAGGTAGTTCCCTGTCGCATCGGTCGTGAGCTCCGTGGCGCCGACGCCCACGACGTTTGGCGAGAGCGCCGGATACAAGCCAAAGTTCGAGAACGAGGGGTAACTGGAGTCGCCCCGGTCGCCCGCGGCGGCGAGGAAAGTCACGCCCTGGTGACCGGCGGGAGTGGTAAAGTCGCCATCGAACGACAATTCACCGCTTTGGTCCGAGTTCCCGAAGCTCATCGACACCACGGACACGCCGGCCTGCCGCGCCGCCCATTGCGCCGCGGAGAACAGATCCGGTCCGGCGGCGTCGGCGGCCTCGACGAGCAAGATGTTCGCCCCTGGAGCCAAGGCGTGCGCCCATTCGACGTCGAGCGAGATTTCGTCCGCCCAGTTTGCATTGGACGCAATCCCGACGCCGCCGGCGACAAGCTCGGTTTTCTGGAAGCTGGGAGGATCGGGCAAGCCAAAAGCGAGATCGAACTTCCGCAGATCTCCGGCGATGTTCGGGTCGTCGAATGCGTCGACGACCGCGATCGTCTGCCCGGCGCCGTCGAGGTTCGAGCCGCCGACACTCGCGGAATCGAGCCCATAGGCGTGCCGAATCTGCTGGGGAGTGTAGCCCTCGGGGGCGGTCGTGGACTGGGGCGACAGCTCGACACCGATCGGCAAACAAACCGCCGTCGCGACGTCGCTTGCGTAGAGGCGCCGCGATTCAAGCCGCTGAGGACCAACGAACCTTCGGCGGAAAGTGGAACGCTTCGCCATCCGTGAAACCATCAAGGGATCTCCAACGACAACCGCGCGTCGGCGGCTCGGACCTGATTGCACGGCACTGGCCTTCGCCTCCAGTTATGCCAAATCCTGGCCCGCCTGTCGAGCAACCGTCGGGATTTGATCCATTTCCCCTGAATGGATCGGTTTGGTGCGACTGGGCCCGACAGGCTCACTCAACGGTGCAAGCTCGCGAAGAGGCTCTCCGCGTGCTACCGTACAGGGATGCCCTCGACGGAAAACGGCAAGCGAACCAGACGCGCCTGGCGGCGAAAGCTCGCCGCGCTGGCTCTCGGTTGTGCGGCGGCCTTTGTCGCGCTCGAATTCCTCGTCCGCCTTTACCCTCCCTTCGAGTTGCGCATCCGCGGCAGTCACCTGCGGCTGGCCGTCCATTGCCGACGCCTGGTTCGCAACGACTCGATCGCCAAGCTCGACCGTGAAATCGAATTTGCGACCAACTCGCTGGGCTTTCGCGGTCCCGATCCGCCGGACGATTTCGCCCTTCGGCCCACGATCGTGGCGGTGGGCGGCAGCACGACGGAGTGCCGTTACCTCGACGAGACGAAAACCTGGCCCGCCCGATTGAACGAGAAGCTCAAACTCGATTTTCCCGATGTCTGGCTGAACAACGCCGGGCTCGACGGACACTCGACTCGCGGCCACCAGGTGCTCTTGGAGCAGCTTGTCGGTCCGCTGAAGCCCAAGCTCGTGCTTTACATGGTAGGGCTGAACGACATGGGGCTTGCCAGCGCCACCGCCGACGACCAGCAATTGCTCCGCCAGGGACGCGAGGGCGATTCGTGGGCCGACAGGGTTTATCTCGAGCTGGTAAATCGAAGCGCCGTTTTCGCACTGGCCGACAACCTCCGCCGGCACCTGGCCGCCCGGAGAGCGGGACTGACGCACGGCAGCGTCGATCACGCGCAGTTACGGCTCGACGCCGCGTCGGGGGGGAAGATGGGCGATGAAGAGCGGAAGGTACTCGTCGGCCGCCACCGACGGCAGTTCCTGCCCGGCTATGAGACCCGGCTTCGCAAGTTGCTCTTGGCGACCTTGGCCGTCGGCAGCGAGCCGGTGCTCATCACGCAATCGGCTTTGTACGGCGATGCGATCGACGAAGAGACCGGACTCGACCTGGGACGGGTCAAGGTGGGCGACGTCGACGGGCTGGCCCAATGGCAAGTGCTCGAATCCTATAACGACGTTACGCGCCGCATCGGGCGCGAGCTTGGCGTTTTGGTCATCGACATCGCTCGGCGGTTGCCCAAGAATTCGCGTTACTATTACGATTACCACCATTTCACCAACGCCGGTGCCGAAGCGGTCGCGGAGGTGGTGGCGGAGGAGTTGAGGGGGAAGCTGGAGGAGATTGAAAGGAGGTCGATTGCGCGCGACGGGAAGGGAGGATGAGGGAAGACACGTAGACGGGGGGACGCGAGGAGGGGGACATGAATCCATGCATCTCCCGATCTCCCGATCCCCGCCACCTCCCGATCGCCGCGGCCGACGCTACTGACCTAGCGTTGGCCGACAGCTTCTACTATCATCCGGCCGCTGAATTAGCCGCGTTTCGTCAGGGAGGACGACCGTGAATTCGTTGAAGACGATGTTTCTGGCAGTATTGATGTCGGCCGCGACCTACGGCGTGTACGTCACGATCACGGGCAATCCGCCCGGTTCGCCCCCCAAAGAGACCAGGGAATGGGTGGAAGACCCCCCGCAGGTCGAGCGTCCCGAGGGCGACCCCTCTCAGACACCCGCGCCCCAAGCGGCGACCACGGCACCGGCCGAAATGCGGCGCACCGTGACCGAAAACTCCGACGGCCCGTATGGGACGGGCGAGACGACGACATACGATCCGCGCGGCGAAGTAACGGGCGCGGAGAGTCGACGCACCGAGACCAGTCCGGCCCCAAATCGTTCGGAGACGTTCGACGCGCCCAACGCGCTCGACCGTGGCGCGCAAGGCGGCACATCGCCGGAACGTTATTCACCGGATTCGCCCGACGACCGATACCCACCGAGGGGCCGCTATGGCGATGCCGACCGACGCCAGCCGGTCGGCCGCGATCTGGAGAACGATCGCTACCCGGCGGACGAGCGCGATCGCGGGCACGAGGGCAATCCCACGGCCGACACGCGGAGAGAGGGCGACCCCTCGCCTGACGGATCGCCTCCGCCCGACCCGGTGGAAATCCACGACGAATTCGTCGCCGGCATGCGAGAGGCTGAGGCGATGCTGGCCGAAAACCACTTGGTCGACGGTCTGATGAAACTGTCTCGCATGGTCGGTGATCCACTTTGGTCGCCCCAGGACGAGGCGCAATTGATGGAGCTGCTCGATCAACTCGCCGGCACGGTCATCTATTCTCGCGAGCACCTGCTTGAGCCGCCCTACGAAGTGCAGCCGGGCGACACGTTGGACCGCATCGCGGAGGCCTACCATGTGCCCTGGCAGTTGCTGGCCAACATCAATGGAATCAGCGACTCGCGCCGGCAGTTGCGGCCGGGAGATACGCTGAAAGTGGTCAAGGGGCCGTTCGAGGCCTGGGTCGATCTGGGCCGGTTTCGGCTGACGCTGTTCGTGGGCGATTGCTATGCTGGCCGTTTCGACATCGGCATCGGCAAGGATTTCGCAACGCCCGAGGGCGTATTCGTCGTGCAAAAGAAGATCGTTAATCCTGACTACTACGGCAAGCCCTACATGGCCGCGGACGACCCCAACAACCCGCTGGGAGAATATGCCCTAGAGCTGGCCGACCACCTCTACATCCACGGCACGAACGACCCGGCCAGCATTGGCCGCGCCGACTCCAAGGGCTGCATCCGGCTGAACAACCGCGACATCGCCGATCTGTTCGCGATCCTCTCCGAGAAGACCGAGCGCTCGCCCGGCTCGACGGTTACCATTCGTCGGCAGTAGAAAGCGTACGAAGATCGTGGGAACGACTACGTCCCTTTCCGCGCACTCCTTGCTATACTGTCGGCTGGAGCGCACCGATGTACGACAAGCATGCACTGATGGCCCTGGTTCGCGAAAAGGCCCTCAAGTTCGGCGACTTCACGCTGGCTTCCGGCAAGAAAGCGAGCTACTATCTCGATTGCAAGCAGGTCACGCTCGACGCGGACGGGGCCAGGCTTGTCGGCGAGGGGATTCTCGATCTCTTGAGCGAGCAGCCACCGAAGGCCGTCGGCGGCATGTCAATTGGCGCCGACCCCATTACGGCCGCCGTGGTCACGATGGCAGGCGTCCGCGGCCAGCCACTGTCGGGCTTCATGGTCCGCAAGGAACCCAAGGGGCACGGCACCGCGCGCTACATCGAAGGGCCGGTCGGGCCGGGTGACGAAGTGGTGATCGTCGAAGACGTCGTGACCACTGGCGGTTCGTCGCTCGTGGCCATCGAGCGCTGCCGGGACTTCGGCTTGGTCGTCAAGCGCGTAATCGCCATCATCGACCGCATGGAAGGGGGCGCCCAGGCGTTCGCCCTGCGCGGTCTTCCGCTGGCCAGCTTGTTCACGATCCGCGACTTCGGCATCGAACCGCCTGATGAAGGATGAAGGCTGAAGTGTAGCTGAACGCGCAAGAGTGCTGCAGACCGTTCAGGCCGTTCGCCTCGACATTCGAAATTCTCGCGAATCCCCGCTGTTCATGCTCGCCTTCATCCTTCCGCCTTCCGTCTTCCGCTTTCTACCCACTTCTCGATTTGTCCGCCGATCTCCTCGATCAGTCGTTCGAGGCAGCCTGGCGCCAACAGCGCGATCGTCTCCTGGTAAATGCCCGTCCCGTACGTTTCCCGCGTCGGCAGGTAGGTGGGAATCGAACCGTTGACGACCGTCGCGACGATGATTGTCGTCCGCGGGAACCATTGGCGGATCGAGCGTTGCAGCACCTGGTAGTGCTCCGATTCGACTGCCACCCAAATCGCGTCGCCTAGTTGCAAGACATGGACCGGAAACGGGAACGTAGGTCCCGCGGGAAGCGAACCAAGTCGGACTTTCTGCCGCGTCATGATCTCGACCCTGGCCCGGCAATCGCGAGCGAGCGTTTCGTCGTTGTCGGCTCGGGCCGCTCGCTCGGCGGCCTGCCGCCGCACAAGTTCGGCGTCGATTTCGGCGGCCGTGGGAAGGCCGGGGCGATAGGGCAAATCGACGATCCAACGTCGATGACGCCAGACGGCTTTGTCGCGGCGAGCGTCGGACGACAAGGGCTGGTGCTTCCAGGTGCCGATGACCGCGCCCGAAACGACCGGCCCTGAGTATTCGAAGCGCGTGCACGGAGGCGCCAGCGATTCGAGCGCCGATAGCGCAGCGTGGCCCAATTGCCGGCCGTTGGCGTCGGCCACCGCGACCTCGCCCACGTACCCGTCGCGCGGCCCTAAGTCGCCCGAGGCCCCTTGAATGAAGAACATCGGCGCCGCCGTGGCCCGCTCGACCAACTCCCGGCAAGCGCCGACATAGTCGGGACTGATCTGCGTGTTGTCCCAGGCCAGCGTGGTTGGATGGCAGGCGTAGTTGACCACCGAGGCGACGGTCTGCCCGTGAAAATCAGCCAGCTTGGCCACCAACACCGTGTCGTCGGCCGGACCCTGGGGATTGAAGCCGCAGACCCATTGGCCGCTCGCGGCGTCCCAAAGGTCGCGATGGCCGGCAAGAGAGCAGCGGCCCGTGCCGTAGGTGATCGTGACCGCGCGCAATTCGTCCTTGGCCTTTCGGACGACGGCGGCGAGTTTCACGGCCAACTCGTCGAGGTAAGGACCGATCAGATCACCCCCCGGCAATTCCGCGCGTTCCAAACCCATCAAGCCCGCGCCGTGCGTGTGCGAGAACATCACCAGCAACCGCTCTTCGGATACGCCGCTGGCCGCCGTTACACGGGCCCGCAGCGCCGCCATTTCCTCGGGCCAAAGCACGCAGTGGTCGACGGCGACCAGTGCCAGGTCGTGGGCTTCCAACGACCCATGGGTGAACGTCTCGGGGGCCGCCGACAGAACGAGGGCCGTGGCGGTCAGGGGGCGGTGAACTCCGCTGGAGCGATCGTGTTTCGCCGCGCCCCACATGCGGTGGTAGATTCCCACGGGCGGTGTGATGTCGATTTGCGCCGCGCCGGCCCTGCACAGGCTTTGCGGAGTATCAACGTGGTAAGTGGTCATCCTTCGTCCCTCATCTTGGCCCGCACTTCGGGCAATGGGTAATCGAGGATCGTGAGACCTTCCTTGCCTTGGATTTCGCGGAGCCGGCGCCAGCCGCGGGTGACGAGCCGTTCTCGCTCGCGGACATGATCCGCGTCGAGCGTCCGTTTATCGAAGGCACCCTCGAGGGTAACGTGCTCGAAGTCACCATCGACGATAAACTGCGCCAGTGCCGGATTGCAGCGCACGTGCCGCTCGCGGCTCGTATGAAGCGTTTCGGGATCGACCAGGCCGATCACGAAGCGCAAGTAAAGATCGCTGTCGGTCATCTCCTCGACGTCGCCGCCACAAACGTCACAAAGATAGCCTTCTTCGCATTTGGCCATTGGTTAGTCGTGTCATTGGTCGCTTGTCATTGAACTTTGAACTTTGAACTTAGGTCTTTGTTCTTTGGAATGAACCTTGAGTTTGTAACCGGATGTCCTAACGAATGACAAAGGACAAAGGACTGCCTTCTAACGGCCTTCTTAAAGCCCCAGAACGTCACTCATTCCGTACAATCCGGCGGGCTTGCCCGCGAGGAACTTGGCGGCGGCCAAGGCCCCATGGGCGTAGCAGTCGCGATGGGTGGCGCGGACGGCGATTTCGAGCGTTTCGCCGAGCAGGCCAAACATGATCGTGTGTTCGCCAGGATGGTCGCCGGCACGAACGGCGTGGTAGCCGATTTCGCCGTGCG
Organism: Pirellulales bacterium; assembly: GCA_035534975.1. GTDB lineage: Bacteria > Planctomycetota > Planctomycetia > Pirellulales > JAICIG01 > DATKSN01. The sequence goes on along the minus strand of DATLQY010000695.1, from coordinate 1,703 downwards.
GCCGCGCGCCGGGACGCCCCTCGCGACCGTGGCGCTGGGTGGTCTGTCCCATCTCGGCGGCGATGATGTCGCCGAACTTCAACGCGGTGCCGCTGGGCGAGTCTTCCTTGAAGCGATGGTGCCGCTCGATGATCTCCACGTCGGCCCCCGAGCGATGGTCCGCGAGCGCGCGGGCGGCGACGGCCGAAAGTTTCATCGCCAGATTCACCGCCAGGCTCATGCTCGGGGCCCACAGAAGCGGTATCTGGCGGCCCGCCTGATGGATCCGCTCGCGCTGGTCGCCGTTGAAGCCCGTCGTCGCCAAGACCAGCGCCAAGCCGCGCGCGAGGCAGGTTTCGGTAATCGCCATGGCGCCGGCGGGCGTGGAAAAGTCGATGACCACGTCAAGCGACGTTTCGATCGCGGCGGCCAATGGTACGCCGAGCACGCCTGCTCCGGCCACGATGCCGGCGTCCTCTCCCAGCCGCGGGTGCTGGGCGAATTCCAACGCCGCGGCGAGGCGCAGATCCTTGTCGGCGGAAGCCAACGCCACAAGACGCTGGCCCATTCGCCCGGCGGCGCCGTGAATGGCAATGCGAATCGGACCCATTGACGATCGACCTCCACTAGCTATACAGTTGAATCGCCTTGATGATTTCGGTCAAATCGTTCGACACGGCCACGGCTCGGTTGGCGAAGGCGGCCCGCTTGACGCCGCGGCTTCCCAGGACCTCGTTGAATTTGTCCTGATCGGTCGTGTGATAGGCCACTGTCGCGGTGGGATCCTTGAGCTGGTGGCCGGTCAGGATACAGACCACCCGTTCATCCGGGCCGATCACTCCCTCGGCACGCAACGCTTTGGCGCCGGCGACACTGGCCGCGCTGGCCGGCTCGCACCCCAAACCGCCGGCGCCGACCTGCGCTTTGGCGTCCAGAATCTCCTGGTCGGTCACTTCGCGCACCACTCCGGCGCAGTTCTCCAACGCGCGCAGGCATTTTTGCAAGTTCACGGGTCGATTGATCTCGATCGCGCTGGCAATCGTCGATGCCCGGCGGTGCTGCCGGTCGAGCTGGTCGTAATAGTCAGCGACCTTTGTCAGGTCGGTTGCGCCCCCGTTCCAACGCAGCCCGCGGCGCTCGACGAGCTCGTAGAGCGTGTTGGCCCCCGCGGCGTTGATCACCGCCAGCCGTGGTACGCGGTCGATCAGGCCGATCTCGAGTAGCTCGGCGAAAGCCTTACCGAAGGCGCTGGAGTTGCCAAGGTTTCCGCCCGGCACGACGACCCAGTCGGGCACTTCCCACCGCAGCCCTTCGAGGACGCGGAACATGATCGTTTTCTGCCCTTCGAGCCGGAACGGGTTGACGCTGTTCACCAGGTAAATGCCCAGTTGGCGCGACACCTCCTGCACTCGGGCCATTGCGTCGTCGAAGTCGCCAGCGATTTGCACCGTAAGCGCCCCGAAATCGAGGGCCTGCGAAAGCTTGCCGTAGGAAATCTTTCCCGAGCCCACGAAGATCACTGCCTTCATCAGCCTGGTCACACAGCTATAGAGGGCCAGCGAGGCGCTCGTATTGCCGGTCGAGGCACAGGCCGCTCGGGTCGCGCCGGTCATCCTGGCGTGCGTGAACGCGGCCGACATGCCATTGTCCTTGAAGCTACCCGAGGGGTTCATTCCCTCGTACTGCAAGAAAAGCCGGCCGGGCTGGACTCCCACGTACTTGCC
>DATLQY010000694.1:0-9945 GCA_035534975.1 Pirellulales bacterium | reverse complement strand
TATCCCGTATTGTTCATGGACCAAGGAGGAACGGGCGCAGAGTGCTGTAGCAGAATTCGCAAGAATTCAAGCGTAACTCGCGTCCACGGCCAGACTTCTTGCGAAGCCAGCTACGGGACCATGAATAATCCGGGCTAGGCGTCAGGCGAGCGGGGGGCGTAAGCCCCCCGGTGACTGCCGAACCGTGGCAATTGGCGCAGGCCCGGCGTTAGGCGCCCCGTCGCAATCTTCCAGAGGTGGAATATTAACACAGCCAGGCGGCAAACGACTGGTGCCGCGCGATGGAGCGTTCCGCGTGTGGCCTACGTGACCTGTCGTCCGTTTTCAGTTTTCAGCCGTCAGACGGGCGGTTTCCTTGTTGTCTACGTCGCAAATCCTGCGCATCGCGGCGTACACTTCCTCGATGGTCGCCTCGGGCGTCGACGTGCCCGCGGTCAACCCGACGACGTCGCGCCCGCGGAACCATGCCGCATCGAGCTCGGCGGCCGATTGCACATGGCAAGTCGCCAATCCGCGTTCGCGGCAGAGGGCGACCAGTTCGCGGGTGTTGTTCGAGTTCTTGCCGCCGACGACGACCATGGCACTGACCGCGGCAGCCAACCTTTCGACGGCCTGCTGCCGGTCGCGCGTCGGTTGGCAGATGGTGTCGACGTAGCGTACATCTGCTGACGGGTTCTCGCGGCGGATGGCCGTCAGCGTGGCCTCGGCCACGCGCGGAGCGGTGGTCGTCTGGCAGACGACCCCGAGCTTCGCTTGGGGATAGCGGCGGACGTCGTCGGGCCCGGTCACGACGTCGAAGTCGGTGAGATCCTCGACGATGCCCAGCACTTCGACGTGCCCCGGCCGGCCAATCACCAGCACGTGCCGCCCGTCGGCCGCCAGGGATTGCGCCGCGCGATGGACTCGGAGCACGAGCGGGCAGGTCGTATCGATCAATCGCTTGCCAGCCGATGTAAAGCGCTCACGCTCGTGGTCGCTCACACCGTGGGCAGTGATCAACACGGCGGGCGTCGCCGGCAGTTCACGCCGATCGTTCTCGCCCGCCATGCGAAACCCGCGCTTTTCCAACCCCGCCAACACACCGGCGTTGTGGACCAGTTCGCCGTGGATCGTCACCAGGTCCGGCTGGTCGACGGCGTCAGCGACCGCCAGCGCATCGCGGACCCCGAAACAAAAGCCCATCGCCTCGGCGCGGATGATTCGCATGGGGGAAATCCTCTCGTTCATTGTCCGTTGCCACTCATCACTCACCACTCACCACTCACCAATCTGCTTTGCATCACAGAGCATTTCGGCAAAAAAACTTCACGCGGGCGACCACCCTTTGAGCGTGCTTTTCGCGGCGCGCGCGGCCTGGGCGGCGTCGACGACGACTTGTTCGAGCACGCTGACGTAATCCAAAAACCGTTGCCGCCCTTCGGCCGTGATCCGGCAAAGGGTTTGCGGACGGTTCCCAAGCGTGCCCTTTCGAACCTCGACCAGCGCGGCGTCTTGCAACACCTTGAGGTGCCGGTTCAGGTTGCCGTCGGTCAGCGCGCAGAGCTCCTTGAGGTCGTTGAACGTAAGGCCGGCCGGATGTGCGACCAGCGACGTGACCAGCCCCAGGCGGGCTTTTTCGTGCAGAACACGCTCCAGCCCTTCGTAGGCAAAGCGGCCGGCGCCGGTGGACAAATTACGTTTTGCGTCAGCCATGACTTCGCTCCAACGAGTGGTAAAGGATCGCCGCCGCGGCGAACTGCCCGGCGCCGAAAATGCCGCCCATCATATATGGTGAGAGGGCCATTTGAGCATCGCCGCCGCTCAGGGCCAGCACGCTTGCCAGCAGGTAATAGGCCCCGACCCAAAACGTCGCACGCGGCAACAGCCGGTACGATGCGAAGATCCCCAAGCTGAAGAGCATGGCCCACAGGCCGGGTAACATCCAGAGGCTGTCGGCGGCGTAGCGGGCCACGGCAAACGTCAATAATGCGCCGGCGACGACGCTCGGTAAAAACTGCTCAGCGGCCAGCCAGGTCAGTTCTCCCGCGCAGGGCGAGGCGGTCCGGCGGGCACGCACGGCCATTTCGATGCCGGTCGCCAGCAGGCAGACGAGCGCCGCGCCGCACCAAAGCGTGAGGTACGCAGGCGCGTCGGCCCGCGGGTCGGCGATCCATGACGACTGAATGACGCCCGCACTTACCGCAACCAGCCCCGAAAACGCCACCGTCGCGGCGCGGTAACCGCGAAATGTTTCGGTGCGTGCAACCTGCTGCCGAATCTCAGCGATTTGCGCCAGCGCTTCGCGGAGCTCCATGTTCTTGACTCCTCACCTGGGGGCAAGCTTTGCACTACAAAGTATATCCCGATTGGAAACGGTGTCAAGAAGGGAATTGCTCTGTGATAAGATAACGGCGTCGTTTGGCAGGTTGGAAACCTGCCCACGGACTCGGTTTGCACTCTTGCCAGGTCGCTGTTCCTACTCACTCATGCCATCCAACCGTCGTTGCCCACTCCCCAGCGAAACGCCCGGCGAACTGGCGCGGTATTTCGATCGGCTCTGGCCGCTCTTGCGCAGTTTGACCGGCGAGGGAGTACGCCGCACGCACGACATTCTCGCTGAATTGGTTCCGCTCGAGCGGCTTGAAATCCCCACCGGTACGGCATGCTTCGACTGGACGGTCCCGACCGAATGGATCTGCCGGCAAGCCTACATCGTGGCACCCGACGGCCGGCGAATGTTGGACGTGGCTGAATACAACCTGCACCTGGTGAATTACTCGGTGCCGTTTCGAGGTACTTTGAGGCGGGCAAAACTCGATGAGCACCTTCATAGCCTGCCCGACCAGCCCGACGCGATTCCCTATGTGACCAGCTATTACGCCCCGCGCTGGGGTTTCTGCCTCACGCAGCGCCAGCGCGACCGGCTGCCGGAGGGGGACTACCAGGTGATGATCGACACCGAGCACGTCGCCGGATCGATGACGATCTCCCATACCGTGCTGCCGGGCGACCAACCCGACGAGGTCTTGATCTCGACCTACACTTGCCACCCGTCGCTGGCGAACGACAACCTTTCGGGGCCGTTGGCTGCCGCCTTTCTCTATCGACGGCTCGCGGCGCTTCCTCAGCGGCGTATGACGTATCGCTTCGTCTGGCTGCCCGAGACGATCGGCAGCATCGCCTACTTGCAGCGGCTTGGCGAGCACCTGCGCCGGCGTCTCGTGGCGGGCTATGTGGTTAGTTGCATCGGCGACCCGGCGCCGTTTACCTACAAGCGCTCGCGACGTGGCGACACGCCTGCCGACCGCGCGGCGCTCATCGCTTTGCGAAAGTTCAGCGGCGAGCGGCTGCGGTTGCTCGACTTCGACCCCAGCGGCAGCGACGAGCGGCAGTATTGCTCTCCCGGCTTCGATTTGCCCGTGGGCGTGATCGCCCGGTCGATCTACGGGAGCTACCCCGAGTACCATACTTCGCTCGACAATCGCGACTTCATCTCCTTCGAGGCTTTGGTCGAATCGGTCGGTGCGCTCTTGGCGACGCTCTTGGTGCTGGACCGCAACGTGGTCTATCGGCGGACAAACCCTTATGGCGAACCAGAGCTTGGACGCCGCGGCCTTTATCCGACGCTCGGCACGCGCCGCCAGCGCGACGAGCGGCTCACCGCGCTGCTTTGGCTGTTGAACCTGGCCGACGGCCGGCACGACCTTGTGGCCATCGCCGAGCGGAGCGGGGCCGATTTCGATCTGCTCCATGAATTAGCGGGAGAATGCCTCCGGGCCGGGCTCATCGACGGCCCGGCTTGAGATCGCATAGCCTTCGACGAAGACCACACACACTTTTGACAATCCCCAATTTCGCAAGGCAAGCACGTCACTTCCGAACTCCGCGTGGCACTTGCGTGTCCGCCCGAGATCGGGTACAACTTAATTAGCATCGAATTGAGTGTCGAAAGGACGGAGACACATGCTTGATCTAGAGACCGGAATCGACTCATTGACGAATTTCAAGCGACAAACCTCTGCCTTTCTTCAGCGCCTGCACAAGACAGGTGAGGCTGTCGTACTGACGGTGAATGGGAAGGCCGAAGTCGTCGTTCAGGACGCGGGCGCCTATCAGAAACTCGTCCAAGCAGCCGCCAAGAGCGACCGGGATGAGACGGTTGCCGCCATCCGCGAGGGCCTTGCCGATGTAAAAGCCGGTCGAACCAAGCCGGCCAAAGCCGCGCTGAAGGCACTGGCCAAGAAATACGGCATCCCCGTCACCGGCGAATGAAATACCACGTCCAATGGACGGTCAAGGCGGAGCAGGACGTGGAACGCGTCCTCCGGTGGTTCCACGAGCAGTCTGCGACTGCGGCCGGCGCCCGTTGGGTGAATCAGCTCATGGCCCGAATCACAACCCTCGAAACGCAGCCCGCACGTTGTGCACTGGCCGTGGAGGCCAAGCAATTGGGCTCGGAGGTTCGTGAACTGCTTTTCGGCAAGCGCAACTTTAAGTACCGCATTCTCTTCCGGATCGAGGATAGCGACGTGCATATCCTTCGCGTTTGGCACGGGGCACGGGACTTCTTCACAGTAGACGACGTCTAGGGGTACATGGGAGTGAAAGCGGCCCAGGGCGGCGTTCTACTCGCCGAGCGTCACCAAGCCCGGCTCATGTCACTCGACACGCCACCGGCGGCGGGCACGTAGCACTTGGTCACGTAGTCCATGACCATCCGGTTCGCATTGAACCTCCAACCCAAGGTGCGGATGGCGCTCCGCATCCGTGCGATCCAGCCGCGAGGCAGCCCGTCGCGGTCACGCGCATAAAACGATGGGACGACCTCTTCGCGCAGCACGCGCGCCAGCGATTCGGCGTCGCGCCGGTCGTAAGCTTCGGTGTCGGAATGAGTATAGCCCTCGCCGATCGCGAAGCCGTTATTTCCCTCGTAGGCCTCGGCCCACCAGCCGTCGAGGATCGACAAGTTCAAACCCCCGTTGAGCACCACCTTCTGGCCGCTCGTACCCGAGGCCTCCAACGGACGGCGCGGGTTATTCAGCCAGACATCGACTCCCTGGACGAAATGCCGGCACGTATTGATGTCGTAATCCTCGACGAATACCAGCTTGCCCGCGAATCGCGGATCGTGCGTCAGCTTGGCGATTCGCTGCAGGACCTGCTTGCCGGGCTGGTCGTGCGGATGCGCTTTGCCGGCGAAAACGAACTGAATGGGCGTTCGCGGGTCGCCGACCAATTCCGCGACAGCTTCGATGTCGGCGAAAACCAGGTCGGCCCGCTTGTAGGTCGCGAAGCGGCGGGCGAAGCCGATGGTCAGCGTGTCCATGCTCAGCGCGCGGCCGACGAGCGAAACGAAGGCGGGGGTTTCGCCGCGACGCCGGGCTCCCCAAACGGCGCGGCGGCGCACGAAGTCGATCAACCGCGATTTCAAAGTCTGGTGCGTCTCCCAAAGCTCGGCGTCGCTCACATCGTCGATCCGCTCCCACATCTGCGGCTCGCCGCTCTGCTGCACCCATCCGGGTCCCAGGTGCCGATCGTAAAGATCGTGCATCGGCGGCGCCAGCCAGGTGAGCACGTGGACGCCGTTGGTGATGTGTCCGATGGGCACCTGCTCCTCCGAGCGCGCGTGGAACAGCGGCTTCCACATCTCCCGCGATACCTGCCCGTGAAGGCAAGACACCGCGTTGGCCCGCCTCGAGGCTTTCAGCGCCAGCACGGTCATACAGAACGGTTCACCCAAATGGTACGGATCGACTCGTCCCAGGGCCATCAGCCCCTCCTGAGCCAGCCCCAACCGGTCGCGCAGCGGGCCGAGGTGTTCTTCGATCAAGTCCGATGAAAATCGGTCGTGTCCCGCCGGGACCGGTGTGTGCGTGGTGAACACCACCGATTGCGCCACGCGGCGCAGCGCCTGTTCGAAATCGATCGCCTCGGTCCGCATCCGTTGGTGGACGACCTCCAGGGTTGCAAAGGCGCTGTGCCCCTCGTTCAGGTGCAACACGCTCGGCGAAATCCCCAGTGCTCTCAGAGCTTTGACGCCACCTACGCCCAGAAGCAACTCCTGGCGGATACGCGTGCGTTGATCGCCACCGTACAGCCGGGCCGTCAACTCCCGGTCCTCGGGACGATTCCCCTCGATGTTGGCGTCGAGCAGGACGAGCGTGTTCCGCCCCACGGCAAGCTTCCAAATCCGCGCATGGATGGCTCCGCTGCGGGTGTCGATGCTCACCAGAAGCGGCTTCCCTTGGCCATCGAGCGCCGGTTGGACGGGCAATTGCCGCGGTTCGTTGGTGATGTACTCTTCATGCTGCCACCCGTCGAGGTCAAGCCGCTGGCGGAAGTACCCCTCGCCGTAGAACAGCCCGATGCCCACCAAGGGAATGCCCAGGTCGGAGGCGCTCTTGATATGATCGCCCGCCAGCACGCCGAGACCGCCGGAGTAGACCGGCAGCGACTCGTGGATGCCGAACTCGGCGGAGAAATAGGCCACCGGTCGTGCCCAGAGCACGCCGGCGTGGCGTGCGCCCCAGGTATTTCTTGTCGTTCGGTACTCCTCCAGCCGGCGGTATGCATGATTGATCCGCCCGTGCAGCACCAGGTCCCTCGCGCGTTGCTCCAGCTCGCTGACCGGGAGCTCGTCGAGCAACACCACCGGGTTATGATCGAGCTCCCGCCAGCGGCCGGGCGACAACTCGCGGAAGAGCTCCGTGGTGTCGTTGTCCCAACTCCACCAAAGGTTCCGCGCCAGCGAACGTGTGCGCTCGTATGTCTGGTTGAAGAAATGGGTCTGCGCTCGCAGCTCGCTGACCAGCGGGGCGACCTGCGACGATGTCTCGGCCAACGCCCGCGCTTCGTCGGCCGAAAAGAGCCTCGCCGCGGCGCTCTGCACCACCAGCACACCCTGGAGCACGCCCATATCAAGAATCGGCACGCCGAGGAACGATTGGTACAGCTCCTCACCCGTCTCGGGGAAGTACTTGAATCGCGGGTGCCTGTCGACGTTTTCGACGACGACGGGCCGAAGTTGCTCAGCCACCAGGCCGACGAGCCCCTCCTTGAGCGGCATCCGCACACGGCCAACGGCTTCCGCCAATAGCCCCTGGGTCGCCGCCAGCACGAGGTGCGTACGGTTGGGCTCGATCAGGTACACACTGCATACATCGCTGCGAAGGCAAAGCCGCACCGCGGCGACGAGCTGTGCCAAACCTTCCTTGGGCGAGGCGCGCCGTGCGACGATTTTGGCAATTTCGTCGAAATCGACGACGAGCGAAGGTTCATTCGAGAGTACGCTGGTATCCATGGAAGGAATCCGCCTGACAAACGACCCCAGAAGGACGTAAAACAGAGCCCTCGACGTAATTTGGTCCAAGGGTGCAACTTGCGTGCCAGTGGTTCGCAGTGCAGCGACACGGGTCCTTTCTTGCGTGCAAAGTTGGACATCGATCTCGTTTCCGTTTCCGGAGTGCTCAAAAGCGCGTCATGCGCTGCCTGTCGTGCGGGCATTTCGTGGGCGGCGCGCCAGCCGTGGATGTTCGGTGCGGGCTTGCCATTTCGCGCCAAGTGTTTGATGTCAAAGACGATCGGCACACTAGCAGTAGGTGGCGCCACCTGTCGTGGCACAGGGATTGCTCAGAGTCTTGTGCGGCGTGCGATGAGTGACCCAGGGGTGTCGCGCGGCACCCCTGGGTTCTCTGTGTTGGTTGTTTCTCCGCGTTGGTTCTCTGTCACTTTCGCTTGGCTCTTCGCCTGGGCCAGAAGAATGCCCCAACGACTTGGATGGACTCAGCCTGGTCCATCCAAGTCGGGGCGTTCTTTCTTGTGCTTCTCGCCGGTCCGCCCGTAGCATTGAACCAGTGCCGTTTAGCTGCTGGTCTGGAGTGGCCGTCAAGGAGAGGGTTCCTTGCGGCTGACCCTCCGTGCAAAACGCTCGATTTGGATCACACGAAGCTGGTGGAGACCTCGGGCGATCAACTCTTGCTCGTCACGGGCTTCGAGTTGAAAGGTAATCAGGGGCCCTTCGGCGCGGATGACGCGAGCAAGGCAGGTGACCGTCTGACCTGGTGGCGTGGGCGCCGAGTGGCGGACCTCGATCTGTACTCCCACCGTGCTCTCGCCAGATTCCAACAAGGGGACCACCGCTTCGCGCGCTGCATGTTCCAGGAACCAGATCAGCCAGGGCGTGGAAAGTACCGACGGCATACGATCGTCGGCGAAGTCGATCGCGTGCTTCGATTCGACGACGAACCGCTGCTCGCCCGTCGTACCAACCTTTGGACTCGCGCGCATGGGGCTTCGTCTCCATCCCCTCTCGGCCCTGGCGTCAAGTGGCCCCGTTCACCGTTTTGCAGCGACGTCCGGAGCACACAGCTCGCCGCAGGATGCCTCGGCTGACGCATCGGCCATGCGAAATGCTTCGCGCGCCGTGGCCGACGAGACCCCGGCGTTGACCGCCGACACGACGCCGATCAGTGCGTTGAGCACCTCGTCGCCAATGCCGGCTGAGCGTGCCTTTTCAATCCGGCCGCGCGTGCAAACCTGGCAACCCCTGGTCATGGTCACGGCCAGCCCCACGAGTTGTTTCTCCCTATCGGACAAGAGTGGACTCTCGTGGGTCTTTTTCAAGTACTCCATCACCGAACTACCGTCATATGCCATTCTTGGACTCCTTCTGGTTTCGAACTAAGAGACGACCTCCGCACAGCTTTTACCAAAACACGTGGTCTCGACGACGATCCGATGGCCCGGCGTCACCGGATACAGTTTCATGGGCGATCCGGTCAGCACGACCTGGCCACGCACAAGGCACAGCCCGAACGTCGCGAGACGAAGAGCCAGCCAGCGCAGCGACCCAATCGGTTGACTGACGGCGGAGGATTCCGCAACGATGCCGCCCGCGCCGGTTTCGATCCGCACCTTGATCTCGCACCCCTTGGCTGGCGAGCAGGGACCGCCTCCCCGCTCTTCCGGCCAAACCATTCCCGCATGCATGCCGTTGCTGGCGATCAACTCCTGGCAACACGGCCGGGCACTGCGTAGCCGATAGTGGTGCAATTCGATCACTGGAAAAACCGTCTCGATCGCTTCCGCGTATTCCTCGTCGGCAGCCAGCGGTTCGAGCAAGTCCTTGGCCAGGCGAACAGCCAACTCGCCTTCAATCGCCAGGTTCGCGTAATTCGCCCCGGAAATCCGTGCGCCCGAGGCGAAACAACCTGTGGAGAAGATTCGGCCATAGATCGGCTCATGGATGCCTAGTTGTCGTTGGATAACCGTGCTCGTGCAGCCGACTTTGTAGCCGATGACGCTTTCGCCCCGTCGTTCCCGCAGCCAGACCAACTGGTGCTGAATCTCGTAGGCTTCCGTGACAGTCAACTCCAACGGCCCGGAGAAGATTCGATTCGGCGTGCGTCCATCATAATCGGCCAACTGCCGGAGTGCCAATTGGTGAAGTTCGTCAGCCAGCACTACTTCAATTCCTTGATGGCAATGTCCTTGAACTGAACTTCCATGGTCTCCCCGGCGTGCAGTTGCACGGCGATCACGCCCGAGAGATCCCCCTTCACGTCCTCCAGATCGACGCATTTGAACCCGTTCAATTCGATTGTGAGGTGATCGTCTCTGGCAGTGATCACGTATTGGTTCCAATCGTCCAGTTTCACGAAGCCGGGTTGCCTCGCAGCCTCTTTATCGGGCCGCTGGAGGATGCCTCGACCCGATTCTTCGAGCAACAGGCCCCAGAAACCGTTGGCCACGTCGGCCTGGTATCCCTTGCCCCGGCCGTCCGGAAGAATCCTGGTGCGGAACTGGATCCCGCTATTGCCGCGGCCTTTGACCAGGCGGACGGAAACCTTGAGCGCAAAGTCGGAGAACGTCTCCTTGGTGGCCAGGAACGTGTTGGCCTGGATTTGGCCGCGTTCCACCTTGCCGACGATCATGCCGTCGCCAGCGCTCCAGAGTTCCGGCCGGGTC
>DATLQY010000693.1:0-6552 GCA_035534975.1 Pirellulales bacterium | reverse complement strand
CCACATGACTTTCGTGGTCTTTCCGGCGGGCGAGTACCTGATCGGCTCGGTGCCCGATGAGGCTGATCGCAACGCCAATGAACCACGTCATGCGGTCAAGCTGACGCGCCCGATTGCGGTGAGCGACCGCGAGATCACCTGGGAGCAGATTCGCTCCTTCGATCTCGCCGGCAATTTCGATCGTCACGGTGCTTGGGAGAAGCAGTTCGGAAAAAAGCTTACGCCCGAAGAGCCGGCGTTCGGCGTCAATTGGTACGACGCGGTGGGCTACTGCCGCTGGCTCTCGGAGCGTGCGGGTATGGCGGAGGACGACCAGGCCTATGCCGACCCGTCGTCGTTGGATGCAGGGCAATTTCCGGCCGACCTCGATCCGCAGGCGGGGGGCAAACCGCGGAATTGGCCGTTGAATCTGGCGAAGCCGGGCTTTCGTCTGCCGACGGACGCCGAGTGGGAAAGGGTCTGCCGAGATGGGACGAACACGGCGTATTCGTTCGGCAACGACGCGGCATTGCTACGGCATTACGGCTGGTTCCTGGAAAACTCCGAGAAGTGGTCGCATGCTGTTGGCCGGTTGCGGCCCAGCCCGCGAGGCTTGTTTGATATCCACGGGAATTTGTACGAATGGTGTCACGACTGGGACGGTGGTTTCGGAAACGACGCGGCCGATCCGCTTGGGGCTGCCACGGGCTCGAGCCGGGTGTTCCGGGGTGGCGGCTGGGCCCTCGGCGCTGCGATCTGCCGGGCGGCGTACCGCCGCGCGTACCAGCCCACGAACCGGGCGTACGACCTTGGCTTTCGCGTGGCCCTGGTTCCGTTCAGTCAAGCAAGTGAGGCCGCGAGCGCAGCCGGGAGCGGAAGCCGGGAAGCCGAAGGCGTAGCCGCGGAGCGGCGGAGCCCGGCCGACGAGGCTGAAGCGACAGGCGGAGCGAGCGGCGATGAGTAGTGCCACAACTAGGAAACAGGGTTTCATGAATTGAGGAATTTGTGTATTTCTCCCATGCCTCGATGATGGGGCTGGGAGGGATACGCCAATGCCAGGGACGGAAGCGAAGGTCAGGTTGAGTGAAAAGCAGTTGATCCTGGCCATGGCGTGCGAGTCGCCGAAGTTGTCGAATCGTCCGATCAACCGTTGGACGCACAGGGAACTGCGGGACGAGGTGCAGCAGCGCGGTATCGTCGAGAGCATCTCGGTCGCGCAGGTGGGCCGCTACTTGCAGTAGGCGGCGCTGCAACCGCAGCGCTCGAAGATGTGGCCCAACACGACGGAGAAGAACGTCGACAAATTCGAGCGAGAAGCCGCCACGGTCGTCCAGACGTATCTCGATGCCCCGCGCCAAGCGGCCAACAACGGGGCTCACACGGTGAACGTGGACGAGGCAACATCGCTGCAAGCCGTGGAACGCAACGCGCCCGACCGGGCAGCGTGACAAACGTGCGCGGGATCCTAATGCTGGAACACTAATCCTCGCTAATCTCCACTAACATTAGCGTAGATTAGCGGTGATTAGTGTTCCCTGGTCTTAGTCTCCAATCAATGAATCCGTTGGCCCCGGAACGCCCGGGAAGGAATCGATGACCACTCGGCGCAAATTCCTCTCGGACACTCGCCACCGCATCCGTTTCGTCTACCTGCCGAAACACAGTTCGCGGCTCAACCAGATCGAAATCTTCTTCGGTATTCTCCAACGCAAGTGTCTCCGCGGCGGCAACTTCACCTCGGTGTTCGAACTCGAGTCTCAGCTTCGACAGTTCATCATCTACTACAACACCACTGGACCTATTCCGGCAAACCTCTGCAAAAAAACCGCCGGCCTCACTTCGTCCCGCGCCACCGCCGCATCAAAATGCGAGAACAACACAAATCACCAAGCCTTGCCACCTGATGAAACCTCGTTTCCGAGTTGTGGCCCTAGCTCCGCTCGGATGAGTGGATTCTTGACTGAACGGAACCGCCCGCTTTCCCGTCCCGCCATCCACTGGTTTTGGGCGGCGGGCAAACCGCGAAGGCCGTCCGGTGCTGGTAGCCCTGGCGCGAACGCTCCGGACGGCCGTTTTTTCTCAACGGCCCGCTCATGGGCTAGGATGTGAAGATAGGATGGTCGCTGTAGGGAACGCCCTCCGTGGCGTTCCGTGTCCTGCCAAACGGCGTCGCACTGGCTCCTCGGAACGCCACGGAGGGCGTTCCCTACGCCGCCCTCAAATCCATTCCCCTGTCGTGTAGGGCCGGGGCGAAAAGCGGTAGTTTGGCCGAGTGGGTGCAGCACGCCATCTTCTTCACCCGCCAGGCAAGGCTGGCGGGGGTCGGAGCCAAAATCGTCTCATTCCTGGCCGCGTATAGGACGTCTCCGCCCGGAATTCGCAGGAATTGCGCTACGATTCGCGCGCGATCGGCCCCTGATCGGACAAAGGCGGAGAATCGCCACTTTCCGCAATGGTTTGAAGGGCCTAAGATGAAGTAGCCGGAGACTTCCGGCTTTGCGCCCAGAACCCCTGACGACTCACTTGCCGTGCCCGAACAAGCTTACCTGGCAGAGCACTTCATCAACCGCGAGTTGAGCTGGCTCGAATTCAACGCGCGCGTATTGGAGGAGGCGGTCGACGAGACGAACTCGCTGTTCGAACGTGTCAAGTTCCTCTCGATCTTCAGCTCGAACCTCGACGAGTTCTTCATGGTCCGCGTGGCCGGCTTGCGCGAGCAGGCCTTCGGCGACGGCGCGCCCGAAGACTACTCGCCCGACGGCCTGCGCCCGATTGTGCAGCTTCAGCGGATCGCGGCGCGAACCCAGGAGCTGGTCGCCGCGCAGTACCGCTGCTGGAACGAATCGGTCCTGCCCCAACTCGCCGAACAGAAGATCCGCCTGGTGCGGCACGACCAGTTGACGGCGGAACAACGCGCGTCGCTCGATAAATTCTTTCATGAGCGGGCATTTCCCATCCTCACGCCGATGGCCGTCGACCCGGCCCACCCCAGCCCGCGTTACCACAACCGCGGCCTGTACCTGGCCGCGCTGCTCGAGCGCGACCATGGTCTGGGTCCAAAGCACCTCTTCGCGGTGGTTCAACTTCCGCAAGTCTTGCCGCGCCTGGTGCCGCTGGGACAGGGCGACGATTTGCCGTTCATTCTGCTGGAAGACGCCGTATCGGCCCGCCTGCCCGAATTGTTCGGTGGCTTCGTCGTGCTGTCGAGCACGACGTTCCGCATCACGCGCGACAGCGACATCGAGCTCTTGGAGCAGGAATCGGACGACATGCTGCGGCTGATCGAAGACCGGCTCAAGGCGCGGCAGCGGGGGCAGGCCGTGCGGCTCGAAGTCGCCGCCGATGGAAACGAGGAATTGATCCGCCTGATCGTCGAGCCGGAGGAAATCCACGAGGCCGAGGAAGGTTCGCCCGATTCGTACAGCGAGATTTACCGTGTTCCCGGCCCGTTGGATCTGACGGGCATGTCGGAACTACTGAAGATCACGGGGCGCGAACACCTCCGCGATCCGCCGTTCACGCCGCGGCAGCCGCGCGGGCGGCAACGTGGCGGCGAGGACTTGTTCGCGGCCATTCGACGCCGCGACATTCTCTTGCACCACCCGTACGATTCCTTCGAACCGGTCGTCGAGTTCGTCAGCCGGGCGGCCAAGGACCCCAACGTCCTGGCCATCAAGCAGACGCTCTACCGCACCAGCGGCGATTCGCCCGTGACCCGGGCCCTGATGCAGGCCGCCGAGAACGGCAAGCACGTCACGGCGCTGGTCGAGCTCAAGGCCCGCTTCGACGAGGCGGCCAACGTCGGCTGGGCAAGGCAGCTCGAACGATCGGGTGTGCATGTGGTCTTCGGTTTCCTGGACTTGAAGACGCACTGCAAGCTTTCGCTCGTCGTGCGGCAAGAGGCGGGCGTGGTGCGGCGCTATGTCCACCTCGGCACCGGCAATTACAACCCGACCACCGCGTTGGTCTACACCGACCTGGGGTTGTTCACCGCGAACGAGGACGTCGTCGCCGACGCCTCGGCGCTATTCAACCTGCTGACCGGCTATTCGCAGGGGCACGTCTGGCGGAAGCTGGTCGTGGCCCCGGCCGACCTGCACCGCCGCACGATCGAATTGATCGACGAGCAAGCTCGCCGCGCCCGTGAGGGGCGCCCTTCGCGGATATTCGCCAAGCTCAACTCGCTGGTGGATTACCGCGTGATCGAGTCGCTCTATCGGGCCAGCCAGGCCGGCGTGCCGATCGACCTGGTGCTCCGCGGCATTTGCTGCCTGCGACCAGGAATGCCGGGCATCTCGGAGAACATCCGCGTGCGGAGCATCGTGGACCGTTTCCTCGAACACAGCCGGATCTTCGTCTTCAGCCCCGACGACGAGGCCCAGGTCTACCTGGCCAGCGCCGACTGGATGCCGCGCAACTTCTACCGCCGTGTGGAGGTGATGTACCCCATTGAGACGCCCGACTTGAAGCAGCGCATCTTGCAGGAAATCATCCCGACGTACCTTCGCGACAACGTCAAAGCCCGGATCCTTCAGCCCGACGGCACCCACGTGCGCGCGCAGGCGGGCGAAGGGGAGCAGCGCTGGCGCTGCCAGGAGGAATTGCTCAGCATCCGTCCCGAGCCGATCGCCGTCGATCCGGCCTTGCCCGCCAACGGACAAGCGCCTACCCGCGAGGAAGCGGCGTTGGCGATTTGAAGTGTCAAATCGGTCCTCGAAGCGCGGCGCGGTAGCCGACGGTGCGATTCACGGGCGCCTCGTTTCGCGTGCGTGGGGGCGTCGTCGCGACTGGCGACCTTGCCGACGAACTGGGCGTTACCCCGTCGGCAATCCGCCAGCGTCGAAAACGCCCGCTACGGCGTGTCGAGGCGCACCTCCGGGGGTGTGGCGTGGAGAGATCTTTGTCGGCGCGTCCCGCGCAGACCGTATTAGTAGGTGGGGTGCTTTCACGGTTGCACGTCCCATTTCCAGATTTCCGTATTGAATCGAGGTGAGCTATGCGCTGTAAAACTCTCGAAATTGCCGCCGCCGCCGCTTCCCTGAGTTGTGCTGTGTTTGCCCTTGCATCTTCGCCCTACTTCTCGAGGGGGCTCACGCGCAATGAACTGGCCCAACTCGTGGGGGGTCAAGCACCGTGTCAGTGTCAAATGATGAACCTGAGTTGCAACACAGATTGCGTACCGAACGCCGACGAGAGCGCCTGCACCCAATGCAAAAAGGGACGGCCATACGCCAACTGCGTTTCCTGTCCTCAAGGCGTTACTGGGCTCATGTGTACAGCCACAACCCTTAACGGTCAACAGGCGTTCTATTGTGGAAGCGCGATGTCTGGAACCATCAATATGGAAACACAGACCTGCGATACGGGGTGCCCTATTGGTGGGGGGTCGTGCATACAAATACCGAACCTGGTGACTGGGGCCAACTGTCCGAGCAGCTAGCCTGGTACAGCAACTCGTAATTGACGGGTCACCAGGAGCATTGCTTACCCAATTTTACCACCGCGCAGCTCAGATAGTGGCGCCGTAAGCGCTGCAAGGAGTAACCCGAATGACGCCGCGACGTGTCGCCGTGAAGCTAACGGCGCGTGTGCTAATGTGCATGTTCCAAGTACTGTTCATCGGTTCGACGATGGTCCCTCTATGTTGTGGGGCGGCGGTTCCAACGGATAAGCTACTCAAGCTCGTGAAAAACGCCGTGGTCTCAAGGAGCGAACGGTATAACCCGTGCCACTTGACGTACCAAGTTGACGAGTTTGCATCGGCGGAATATTTACGCAAGGGCGCGTCGAGTTTTCCACAACTACTACCCAACGCGCCAAACGTGTCCGGCCCCGAATACGTCGATTTGCGTTTCCGCACCGAGGCCGAGCTGGCACGCAAGGGCGCTCTACAGCGAGTGTGGCGGTCACCTCCCAGCATCGCAAGCAGCACGCTTAAGTTTGGAGGACCGCGACCGGAAATAAGCGTATACGACGGCCGCAAGACCGTGAGCTTCAATAACCAGCGGCTTGCCTCGATCAACGGACAGCCGGCACGCGACACCTACCTGGTGTCAAGCAACGAGGACGTGGGAGCGGGGTACGGCGACCCATGGCTTCAGAGCGGGGACGATCTGCTGATGGCGATGCTGTCGGGGTACGAGAAGAAGTCCCCGGAAAATAGGGCGAAGGAGCTTGCGGAGCAAGAGGAAACTGGCGCGGCAGGGGAGGCTGTTTTGCGCATCACCGTCGTCTATCCGCGCACAAACGGAAAGGACATCGCTTGGTTGCTGAGGGACCACGATTTCCTCGTCACTCGGTTCGAGCGGCACATGGGAGGCACGCTACGCTTCGGATCGCGCACCGAGAGTTTCGGCGACCTCCACGGGATCTGGTTTCCCAAGGAGGTAACTCGATCAGATTTCAGTAAAGACGGGAAACTGCTCAGGGAATTGAAGATCACCGTGCTGAGCGCGACCGACGACCCGCAGCAGATCCCCGACAGCCTGTTCAAGTTGGAAATCCCGGACGGCGCCGCCGTCTACGACAAAGATCTCGATCGGCTGCTGATGGATCCCAAAGACGTCGAAGACT
>DATLQY010000692.1:0-7728 GCA_035534975.1 Pirellulales bacterium | reverse complement strand
TCCCCGTCGACCAGTTGCAGTTCAGTTACGTCGGCCAGAAATCGTATTGATAGTAGCCCTTACCCTCTACCCTTGGAAAGGATCATGTCATGGTACGTTCGAACCGTCGATCGTCGTTTTGTCACACCGCGGCGTTGGTCTTGACGCTTTGGGTCGCGGCGCCGTTGGCCGCGGATGAGCCTCAGCCCCCCGTCGAGACGAAGCCCCAGGATTCCACGGCGCCTTCGGACCTGGACCTTTCCGTGGGGACCATATACGAATTGTTCGGCGCGGATTCCGACCCGGATGACGTGATATTGTTCACCACGCGAGGCGCCTGCTCGAACGCGCTGATCGGCATCGAGGCCATCGACGCGGGCGACGTGCTTCGCTCCCACTTGCGGCTAGCCGAGGGGCAGGGGGTGGTGGTGACCTCCGTGGCCGACGACAGCGCGGCCTCAAAGGCCGGCGTCCAGAAGAACGACGTCCTGGTGACCGTCGGAGAGCAGCCCATCATTGGCGTCGAAGGGCTGCAGAACCTGCTCCAGGCCACGGCCGACAAAGCCACGACGTTGGGTTTGGTTCGGTCCGGGCAAAAGCAGTCGGTCGAAGTGACTCCCCAGTCGGCGGTGCAACGACTGGAGTTTATGAGGGGGGGGAAATTGTTCTCCGCGGTATCCGCTCCGAGTTTCTGGTTGGGCGTCGGCCTGGCCGGCGCCGACGACACGCTGCGTTCGCAGCTTGGCATCGCGGCGGGCGAAGGCCTGGTCGTGACGCAGGTCGAGGGCGAAAGCCCGGCCGCGAAGGCCGGCGTGATGGTCAACGACCTGCTGCTCAAGCTCGACGGCAAAACGCTGACGACCATCGAGGGGCTGACGGCGCAACTACAGGAAATCGGCGGCAAGTCGGCTCCGCTCGAGCTGCTGCGGCGCGGCAAGCCGGCCACGCTCACCGTCACATCCGAGCAACGCGCGGGGCAAGGCGCGCTTGTCAATTTCGAATACAGTCCCCATGTCCTCTTCACGAGGGTCACAAATGAGCCGCTGCAATTCCATCTCAGTTCTGTGATCGACCCGACGGCGGGCGTGCTCCATCTCAGTGCGGGTTTGGCGCCGGACCTGGCGAAGCAAGTGGCCGATTTGCTCGTGCAAGCGAATCAATTGCAAAAGTCGCTCGAAGCCCTCGACGCGGCCCTCAAGGCACAGTCGCCGCCGGCGAACCCAGGGGAGAACAAGTAGCGTCCGGTCCGGGCTACACGATGACGGTGGCCGTCATCGCGGGTGTGCGACTCTTGCGTCGGATCAACGACACGGCCGCGGCCTTCGCCGCGAATGCGTCTGCGTCAAGAGAAGGACGGGCGCCGCTCGCCGGTGATGTCCCCGCGCGGCCGGATGCCGGTGGTCAGGCTGACTCGTTGTTTCCTTCAGCGGCGTCGACGCCCACCGTCCCCAGCCAGGGACCGAAATCGCCGTGGCAAAGCGGCGACAGCGCCGCCCTGCCGGCCCAAAACGCTGCGCGAAGAAAACCGACTCCGCATCCCCCTACAAAAAGCCGGTGCGACGTCGCGCGAGGGGCGGAGGGTGGCGCGGTCACGACCGCGCCGCTACGCGGCTTGCTCACTGGCGTGGGGATGGCGGAGATCGGTTTTCTTCGCTGCGCTTGCGGTGTTCCATTTGCATTCTAATTGCTTCGCAACGACCCGCCCCGCCGGGCGCAGTCGGCGCGGTTTCCAATGGACCGTCCACGGCTGCTTCCTCTGGGGGTCTCTTTTTCCACCCACCACCAATCCATTATCTCACGCCCCCGTCAGAAATCGCGTGAAACGGCCGAAATAATTTTGGGAGCGCTTGGGATTTTTCGGTAGCCAGCGACCGTACACCGATCGCGAGTAACTGTACAGTGACTATATGTGCGCTAATTCAAGCTCGCGCACCTTTCGAGGCGGCCTCTTGCGGCGCGCCGTGGTTTTTTTTTCAGCGCCGGACCGCCGCGAAGGCGCGGAACGCGAACTCGGACAGCGTGCCCCAGTGTGCAACCCGCGTGTTGGGTTCCTGCGGCGATCGTAGCAAAAGGCAGCCCGCCATCGCCCGCCAGCCGCCGTCTCAGCGGCGGTGGCGAACACGTGCCCTAATTCCCCCCCCTACGCCCCGCGTTGTGTGTCACCGAAGCGACTCGGTCGGAACATTGGCGAATTAGGGTGCCTTTTGGCTACGATCGCCGGCGGTGCGGCGCTGTCGCCGCCTCGCCACGGCCCGGTTGGCTGTGCCTGCTTTCGGGAGGCGGGGTTCGACTCTCGCGGAAAAACTCATGACCACGTTCGGCGAGCTCGCGGAATGGCTGACGGCTGTGACAGCGATTCCCCGCTTCTATCGCAATTCGACCATAGCTCGGGTTTATAGTGGCTGTCGCGAGTAATCGGAGCTGAGTCGGCCGTCACCGACGTCGCGCCGCCTTCGCCGCCGGGGCGCGTGCTTATCGCGGCGCTGCTTGGCGAGACGGCGCCGACGCGTGCCGCGCACGCTCCCCCGAACGAATGACAGTGGCAAGGCAGGACGCTCCGCGACCAAAAACGACTCCGAATCCCCCGTTTTCACGCTCGGCAGCGCGTTCACCGGGGATTAGGGTGGCGCGGTTGGGGCCGCGCCGCTACGCGGCTTGCTCGCCGGCGAGGGGATGTCGGAGATCGTTTTTGGTCGCTTCGCTCCATGTTCCTTTGCGTTGCTGCGCAATGGCTTTGGTTTCGCTGCGCGAAAAAAGAGGCCCCCTGTCTCTTGCGGGCCGCGGAGCGACCCCGCGCGGCTCTGGGGGTCGTGGAGACACAGGAGTTTTTGACACGGGCGCGACCAACCGTGATAATCGAGGTGCGCCTACGACTGATGCCGAGAGTGCCCCCGCCCAATGACCGACCCCTTCCGCACCACGCGCCGCGTCGAATTCCGCGACACCGACGCGGCCGGCATCATCCATTTCTCGGCATTCTTTCATTACATGGAGGAAGTCGAGCACGAGTTCCTTCGCTCGTTGGGGTTGAGCGTGTTGGCCCGCGACGAGCATGGGGTCGTGAGTTGGCCTCGTGTCGCGGCGAGCTGCAACTTTCGCACAGCGGTCAGGTTCGAGGACGTGCTCGACGTCGAGTTGCGTTTGGCGCGGATCGGCGAGAAGAGCGTCACGTACGCCTTCCGGTTCGCCCACCAGGGACGCGAGGTCGCCGACGGCGAGATCACGGCCGTCTGCTGCCGGATGCCGCGGGACGGGCCGCCCAGGTCAATGCCGATTCCTCCGGAGGTGCGGGCCCGGTTAGGGAACTGGGATTAGGGAATAGGGGACAGGTTGCAGGGGACAGTTCCTCCCCTGTTCCCTGTTCCCTCTAACCTGTAACCTGTACCCATGCCGACCTACCTTGAAGACCTCACGCTGCGTCTCGCCCAGGGCGTGGCCCGGTTTCCCGAGCCCTTCCGAGCGCGGCACGCGGCGTTTCTCAAGGCGGCGCAGCGCGACGACGGCGGCTTCGCGGGCCGCGAAGGGGAGAGCGATTTGTACTACACGGGCTTCGCCCTCCGTGGCCTGGCTCTTGTGGGCGAGCTCGACGGCGAGCCGGCCCGGCGGGCGGCGGCGTTTCTCATCGGCCGCTTGTCGGGCCAGGCGCCGATCGTCGATTTCCTTTCGCTGCTGTACGGCGCGGCGCTGTTGGCCAATGCGGCCGGCATCGACATCTTCACCGACGTGCCGCGGGGTTGGCGCGAGGCGGTGGCCGAGACTCTGGAACGCTTTCGCCGGCCCGACGGCGGATACGCCAAGACCGACGAAGGTCAGTCGAGCAGCACTTACCACACCTTCCTATTCGTATTGGCCAACCAGCTCATCGGCCGGTCGCCGCGCGAACCTGAAAAGTTGATCGAGTTCGTCCGTTCGCGGAAGCGCGACGACGGCGGTTTCGTCGAGATCGGCCCGATGCGCAAGAGCGGCACCAACCCCACGGCCGCCGCCGTCGGATTGCTGAAGATCCTCGATGCGCTCGACGACGACACGCGGCAGACGACCATCGACTTCCTGGCCGATGCGCAGAACGACGAAGGGGGATTGACCGCCAACACGCGCATCCCGCTGGCCGACGTGCTGAGCACGTTCACTGGCACACTGACGCTGACCGACCTGCGCGCCACCGGCGAAATCGACATGCTCGCCGCCCGGCGATTCGTCGAGTCGATGGAGATGCCAGATGGCGGTTTCCGCGGCGGCGCCTGGGACGAAGGGACCGACGTCGAGTACACTTTTTATGGATTAGGCGCCCTGGCACTTTTGAAGGATGAAGGATGAAGGATCTCGTCGTCCAAGACGTTACCAAACAATACCCGACTCGCGGTGAGCCGCTGGTCGTTCTGCGCGGCTGCTCGCTTGCGGCCTCGGCGGGCGAGAACCTGGCGATCCTCGGTCCCAGCGGGTCGGGCAAGAGCACGCTGTTGCAAATCATCGGCACGCTCGATCGCCCAACCGCCGGCCGAGTCACGCTCGGCGGCGACGATCCGTTCCAATTCGACGAGCCAAGGCTGGCACGGTTCCGTAATGAGCGGATCGGCTTCGTGTTTCAAGATCATCATTTGTTGCCGCAGTGCTCGGTGCTCGAGAACGTGCTGGTCCCGACGATCGCCGCCGGACCGGCGACGAGCCAATCGTTCGATCGCGCGCGGATGCTCTTGGACAGGGTCGGGCTTTCTGCTCGTCTGGAACACCGGCCGACGGAGCTTTCAGGAGGAGAACGCCAGCGAGTTGCCATTGCCCGCGCGCTGATCCGACGGCCCTTGCTCGTACTGGCCGACGAGCCGACCGGCAACCTCGACCGGACGACGGCGGCCGGCATGGGCGATTTGTTGTTGGAATTGCAACAGCTCGAACGCGCGATGCTCATCGTCGTCACGCACAGCCTGGAGCTCGCAGCGCGGTTCAGCCGGCGCGTCGAGTTGGATGCGGGGCAATTGAAGCCGGTGGCGGATTGAACCTGGGCTGCCATGAATTCCGGCCGGCGGCCTCACGCTCGACCGGCAATGATCGTGGCCGCCCATTCCCGGTCGTCGTCACTTAGGGCCGCGGGAAGGGGGCCCTGATAATTGATCCGGCGACCGAACCGTCCGCGCTGGTACGCCGTGGCAAAGACGGCGGCAAGATCTACGACGATATCCGCGTCTGGATCGCGCAGCGGGACCGGGAGGTTGGGCAGAGCCTGCTTGAGCATCCAAGGATAAACCTGACAGTATGGACGATTCTCCGCGCGCGAAACGAGGTAAAAGTAGTCAGCTTCCGGCAATGGCTCCTGCATGGGCAATCGGCGCCCGCCTAGCAGCAAGTCCAACTCTACCAAGTGGACGTTCTGCTTTTGCAGGGCCATCCGCTTGGCCAAGTACTCCGTGCGTCCGGGGTACTCCTTGTTGGCGGGCGACAAAAGCTCCAGTACCGCAACCAGCGCCCGGTCGGGGTGGTGCAGGATTTCGATGTAGCTTTCGCGCGGCCCTTCTAGAACCATCAATGGGATCGTGACTGGTTCGAGAGTGGCCAGCCCACTGGCCGAATACCGAGGAACGGGAATCTCGGTCTTCCTCTCAGTCACCGCCACGTCCGGGTAGCCCAACTTTCGCGCATCCGGATCGTGTTCGATCAGATAGACGCGCTCGCCGATGCCGGCTTCGTAATTGGGCGGCAGTACGTCCGCGATGGCCTCGCACCAGCAATTCACGAACCGCGAGTGGAAGTCCAGCCAATACGCGGGATCCTCCAAGAAAGGATCCATGCCTGGAAAAAGGCTGTTCACGGCAATCTCCTCAAGCTCGCATGCGTACGTCCGACATGATTATAGCCGCTACCAATTGTCAGGTCGACAAGCCTTCGAAGCACCTTGCGTTTCGTGGCCAAGTCGTGAGATAATCACCCAGTGGGAGTCGTGGCCGGCTGCGAAACGCAGAAGTGGCTACGATGCAAGGGAAAGGAGCATTGCGATGATCGAATTGACAGAACAGCAGCGGCATGAATTGATAGCGACCGACACCCCCCAGATCTTGGACCCGGGCACAGGAAAAACCTACGTCCTGGTGCAATCTGAGATCTACCAGCGGCTCAAGGGGCTTCTGGACGACGAACCCGGGGTCACTGGCGAGATGATGGACCGACTGATGGAGCAGGAGGATCTGGATGATCCCACCCTGGCGTTTTACCAGCGGGAATATGGTCGCAAGCCATGGTCTCCTGCCACAACCTCCTGGTGGCGGAGAAGACCGACATCCGCCAGACAATCGGCCACCTGTCCGATGCCCTCAAGCGGCGGCTCAATGACTGCTTGAAAGCGGCATTGGAGTTGCCTTGATCAAAGAAAGAGGTGGCAATCAAAAGATGTCCGCTTTCCGTTTGATCTTCGCCAGCCTGGTTTACCACAGGCGAATGAACTTCGCCGTCGCCTTGGGCGTCTTGGCCGGCACGGCAGTGTTGACCGGCGCGCTCTTGGTCGGCGACTCGGTCCGCGGCAGCTTGCGGCACTTGACGCTCGACCGGCTGGGCCGCGTCGACGAAGCACTGGTCGCCGATCGGTTCTTCGACGTGGAATTGGCCAACGACCTCTCCGCCGCGCCGGACTTTGCCACGGCGTTCGATCGGGCCGTGCCGGCGATATTGCTCCAAGGGAGCCTCGGCAACCCTGACAAGGGCAACCGGGCCAACCGCGTGACTCTACTGGCGTGCGACGCCGGATTCTGGCAGTTAGGCGCCGGAGGTCCGGCCCGGCCGCCGGCCGCGGGCGAAGTCGTGCTCAATACTCGGCTGGCCGACGACCTGGAGGTTAAGGCCGGCGACGACGTGCTCGTTCGCCTGCCGCTGGCCAGCGACATTCCGCCCGACAGCCCCTTGGGCAAAAAGACCGGTGCGATCGCCAACCGCCGCCTGCGCGTACTCGAAGTCATTCCCTCCGTGGGATTGGGACGGTTCGGATTGTTCCCCAATCAGCAAACGCCCGCCAACGCCTTCTTGAACCTCGCAGACCTGCAATCCGCCCTGGAGCAAAAGGACCGCGTCAACGCTCTTTTCGTTTCCGGTCGCGAAACAAGTGCTCCGCCGCCGGAAACTGAAGAGCGGAAGCTGTCAGGCTGGTTGCATCCCAAGCTTTCCGACTACGGACTGTCGCTCACGCAAACCATGCGCGGCTACATTCACCTCACCAGCGACCGCATGCTGCTGGAAGATCCGGTCGAAACGGCTGTCGCGAGGCTGTTTCCGACAGGGCCGGCCGATCCGCCGCAGCCGGTGCTGACTTACCTCGCCAATTATATTCTCGCCGGCGCCGACGACGCGGCGAAGATTCCCTATTCGACGATCACCGCGATCGACTTCACCGACCAGCCTCCGCTGGGGCCCTTCTCGACTCCCGAGGGCCTGACGATCGCGGCCCTGGCCGACGACGAGATCGTGCTGAACCAATGGGCCTTCGACGATCTCGCCAAACAAGGCGTGACGCTGAAGCCGAATGACCAGGTTAGGATCACCTACTTCGAGCCGGAGAGCACTCACGGCCGGATCGTCGAGAAGACGACGGCGTTCAAGTTCAAGGCCGTCGCCGCGCTCGACGGCGCGGCCGACGATCGCGATTTCACGCCGGAGCTGAAGGGCGTGACCGACAAGAAATCGCTGGCCAACTGGGATCCGCCGTTTCCTTACTTTCCCGAGCGCGTCCGCACGACGCCGCCCAACAACCAGGACGACGAATACTGGAAC
>DATLQY010000691.1:0-4694 GCA_035534975.1 Pirellulales bacterium | reverse complement strand
CCATAGCCGAGAGGACTGCTTGACCGAGAGCGAGTGGAAGATGACCGGAAACTGCACCAGGTCGCCAAAGTCGGTCGGAGCGGGTATCTTGGGAATGCCAGTGAACGGGGGAATGAATTGCGGCGGAGGGGTGGGGTTCAGGGTGCCTGGATCCAGGCCGTTGGGGCCGAAGACGTGGTTGCCATTGATGTCCAAAGCCACGCCGTTGGGTCCCTGGATGAAACCCTCCAACGGGTTGATGCCGTTGGTGAACGGAGCGAAGATCGCCACTTGGCCGTTGCTTACGACCTGCTGCGAAACCTGCGATTGCAATACGATCGTGCCGACCATCCACCCTCGGCCGTCCTCGTTGATGTATCCCAATTGGTACCGCTGGCCGGGCCCCAAGCTCGGATGGATAAAGCCCGTATCCAGCGTACTGGTTTGGTTGAAGAAGTTGACGTCCAGGAACCCTGGCTGCTGGTTCGTGGTCGAGGACGAGGAGCCGCCCGAGCTGCCCGACAAAGCGGGGTTGGGGGGAAAGCCCAAGACGGCTCCCTGGCCGACCAGGGGCGAATAGCCCTCCTTGCCGACGGTGGTCCTCTCCGGCGCGCCAATCGCCCAATCGAGCGCTTCGGCGGTGGCGAACCAACCGCGCTTACGCTTCGGGCCGCCGCCGTAGCGGCTCAGGTCGGCTGGGCCGCCGAGCGTCGCGTCGTTGTAGAAGTACGGCAGCCATTCGTCTTCCTTCAGCTCTTGAGCTGGGGCCACCGACACCACCAGGAGTTGCAATGCTAATCCCAGCCACAGCTTCGTGCGGTTGATCGACATTGTTTGGGTCTACCTTGGCTTCCGTCAAAAAATCCCGCGCACTCTCTCCACGGTGAAGAGCCAATTCTGTGCCCGTGCGGGTAGTATCGGTAGTGCCGCTTCAACGAGTTGAGTAAGAAAGGCAATACTTGCTGGAAATACCGTGAGGACCGGCCTTTCGGCTTGTAAATCTGGGTAATATGGAGGCGATGTCGCGGAGACATTGAAAAGTTGGGACGCGGCGGCTCGGGTCTCGGCGTTGGCGCGCCCCTCGGTCCACGCGTTCCGGGCGGCTGCCGACCCAATTGTTCGCGGCTCTCAAGCGGCGTATACTCAAGGAACTATTGCCTGATGGTGCCTCCCAAGGAGTCCGAAATGCCCAGAAGCCTGACGATGTCGGTTACGTTGTGGTTGGCATTGTGGTGGCAGGTGACCGCCGCGCGCTGCGACGAACCGGAACCGCGCCCGGCTCCCGCGCCGGCGACCGGTGAGACCGAGCCTGAAGAACCATTTCTTCGGCTGGCTAGGGACGCGAATGGCCGGCCGATGGCCCTGCAGACAGCCATCGCGCGGTTCGAAGCCGAAGACGCCAAGCGCGAGGGCCTGGTGGTTGATCTGATCGGAGTCATCCACGTCGGTGAAACGGAGTATTTCGAGACTCTGAACCATGAATTCGAGCAATACGACTCCCTGCTCTACGAATTGGTCGCGCCGGAGGATGTTCGGCCCAAGCAGGGCGATCGGAGCGAGCACCCCGTTGCCAAGCTGCAGACCGGCATGAAGAGCTTGTTGGCTCTCGACTTTCAATTGGACGACATTGACTATGGCAAGCCCAACTTCGTGCATGCCGACATGTCGCCCGACGACTTCGCCAAGTCGATGGCCTCCCGCGGTGAGAGTATCTGGACGATTCTGGCGCGGCTGATGGAGCAGGCAATGACGCAGCAGGCCAAACAAGGGGACGGCTCGGCCGAGGCCAAGCTTTTCGCGGGCCTGTTCTCCAACAACCGTTCATTGAAGATGAAGCGGTTGTTGGCGGAGCAGTTCGAGGATATGGACGGCGCCATGGCGGTTTTCAACGGCCCGGAAGGTTCGACCCTGGTTACCGAACGCAACAAGAAGGCGTTGTCGGTCCTCCGTCGCGAGATTGGCGACGGAAAGAAGCGCCTTGGCATCTTCTATGGCGCGGCGCACATGGACGACATGTCCCAGAGGCTGGCCGCCGACTTCAACCTCGCGCGCAAGCAGACTCGCTGGCTTACGGCATGGGACTTGCGCTCGAAGTCGGCCAAGAAGAAGGCCCAATCCCCGCTCAAGCCTTCTACTTGAAGAGCCAGTAGCAGACGAATGCTACCGCGATCACGCCGATTGCAAGCAGGGTGCCCACCCCCATCAAGAACCAGGGTGAATCCCAACGGCTCGCGCGATGAGCGCGCAGCGAGTGGGCGCCCAAGGCCGGCCCGGCGCTTAGCGCAGCCCCCCCAACCAAATCTGCCCGCGTTCCCAAGAGTGGAAGAGCTTCGTTCGGCGCCACTTCCGCGAGCAAATCGTCGAACGCCGACGCGCCTCTGGGTTTGTTCCCGTCCGGCTCGAGCGAACCCACAGTGGCCGAGCAAGGTGATTGGCCTGCTTTGCTCGATTTGCCCGGTAACGGCCTGGCGCCTGGTTTGGCCGCCGCGGGTGGTCCTGTTCCGGTCGTCTTCGACGAGTCGGAGGCCTTCGGCTCACCCGACGCCTTGTCCGAACTCGACGCCTTGTCCGAACCGGACGTCTTGTCCGAACCGGACGCTTTCCCCGAACCGGACGCTTTCCCCGAACCGGACGTCTTCCCCGAACCGGAGGTCTTGCCCGAACTGGACGATTTGCCCGAACCGGATGCTTTCCCGAAATCGGCCGCTTTCCCGGAACCGGACGTCTTACCCGATGCCGAACCCTTCGTGACGGCCGCCGCTGAAGTTTGTGAATCGCCGGCGCCAGCGGAAGGGGCGGTCTTTTCCGAACCAGAGGCTTTCGACGAATCCGAAAACCTCTTGGCGGTACGGTCCTCCAAGGGGGCCAGTGTCAGTTCCTCATCGAACGCCGCGGCCGGCCGCGATGCTTGTTCGCGGTACGACTGCGCCCACCGTACAAGCGCCCGGCTCACCTCGTCGGCCGACTGGTACCGCTTCTCTGGCGACTTGGCCATCATCCTCCGGCAGATGGCCAGCAATTCGCGCGGCGCGTCGGGCCGCTTTTGAGCAATATCCGCCGGCTCCTTCGTCGCATGGCAAACGACGCGTTGCGCCAGCGTGCCGCTCGGAAAGGGCGGAGTACCCATCAAGGTAAAATAGAGCGTGCATCCCAGGCTGTAGATGTCGGCACGCGGATCGACCAGGTGGCTGTCCAACGCCTGCTCAGGCGCGAGGTAGTCGACCGTACCCAGCATTTTTTCGTCGTGATCATTGGTGAGCGAGGCGTCAACGTCATCGGTGGCGAAACGGGCCAGCCCCATGTCGAGAACCTTGACGACGTCGTTGCCATCCAGCAGCAAATTAGCGGGCTTCATGTCGCGATGAATCAAACCGGCCATGTGGGCGTGGCTCAACCCGTCGGCGGCCTGGCGGATGACGTCAGCCGCCTGCAAGTAGGGCAAAGGACCTTTGCGCTCGACGAGCACTTTGATGTCTTGCCCTTCGACGTACTCCATCACGAGGTAATGCACGTCACCATCGTTGTCCACGTCAAAGGCCCGCACGATGTTCGGATGGTCGAGCGTGGCCACGGCGCGTGCTTCGCGGTGAAAACGGGCGAGGTACGACGAGTCGTTGACGCGGCTGCTGGGGAGAATCTTGATGGCCACCCGACGTCGCATCAGAATGTGTTCAGCCAGGTAGACGCTGCTCATGCCGCCGGTACCCAAATGATCGAGCAGCTTGTATTTACCGACGAAGAACCCGGCGGCACGGCCCTCCAAAAGTCGCAGCCGCTGCCAACCGGTGATGAGGCCCACGTCGTTCAAGTGGGAAGAGACGACCTGGCTGTCAGTGACGGCGCTGGCGCCCGCCTCGCGCTGGAGGTCGGCAAGCGACTGGTTCAAGCGGTCCTTGTCGACCAGCCCGCTGCGTTCGACGACTTCAAGAAACGAGGTGACTGAGAGCTGCTTCATTTCGGCCCTGTTCCACGTCAGCCCTTTTACGCGCGGCCTGAAGTGCCAAGCCGCCATGCCCGGAAATCGCCCGCGTCGGGAGTCCGATACGGGCAGCACACAGCCGATTGTAACCTCGTTTGTAGAATATGTGAAGTTTTTTTCGCAAAATCCGGACGTGCAACGTTTGATAAACCGGATTGCCAGATCTCCCTGGTTCGCTAAGCTCATACTATGTCCGAGTTCCATTGCCTTTATTTCTTCTCTCTGCCGTCCATTTTTGGCCGGAGAAAGCGTTTACCATGCCCAAGAAAGCCCGAGCGCGGCATATCCTGGTCAAAACCAAGGAAGCCTGCGAAGACTTGAAAACCCAATTGACGGAAGGCGCGGAGTTCGCCGCGTTGGCGCGCCAGCACTCGCAGTGCCCGTCGGGCCAGCAAGGGGGCGATTTGGGCGAATTCCGCCCCGGCCAGATGGTGCCGGAATTCGACCGTGTCGTGTTCAGTTGCCCCTTGGGCACGGTGCAAGGGCCAGTCAAGACCCAGTTTGGTTGGCACCTGCTGGAGGTCACCAGCCGCAACGACTGACCGTGCTGCCGAGGTCAAGGAGATCCCACCGCAATGACCGATGTCCCGAGCGCGTCGTTTGCCGATGCTCCGAATCGTACCGCCGCGCCCCGTCGCCGATGGTGGCTGGCAGGGTTGATCGTCGCTTTGGGCGCCGTTCTGATCGCGGGCGTCCGTATCAGCGAGGCGTTCAATACCGAAGCTCACCGTTTTTT
>DATLQY010000690.1:0-11272 GCA_035534975.1 Pirellulales bacterium | reverse complement strand
GGCGATGTGAACCGCCGCAATCTGGGCAAGTCGTCCGGTTGGGGCGATTTGCCTCCCAAGGAGCGCGAGGAGGCTTTGCAGCAAATCGGCAAAGACTTCCCGCCCCACTACCGCGACGCCATCGAACAGTACTTCCGCAAGCTGGCCGCCGAGAGCGAATAGGTCCCATGTTCAACGGTTGTGGAGTCGCATGCCATTTTTGCTTTCGATTGGACGGATTTAGCACGCGCTCCCAGATTGACAATTAGTATCCGTCGAGAGAGCCGGAAGAAATACGATGAACATCGTGCGCAGAAGGAAACACCGCAAGCTTGACCCGGTGGCGCTGGCGGACATTGTCGCCCGAATCGTGACCGTCGCGAGACCCGAGAAGATTGTTCTTTTTGGGTCCGCGGCACGCGGTCAAATGGGTCCGAACAGTGACGTTGACCTCTTGGTCATCAAGTCCGGGCGATTCGATCGCGGCAGATTGGTTGAAGATATCTATATGCGCATGGAGGGGGCGAGCGAGGCCGTGGACATCATCATCGTCACACCCGAGGAGGTGCGACAATACGCAGACACGCCCTGGCTAGTCATAGCACCGGCACTGAGCGAGGGTAGGGTCGTTTATGCCGCGTAGGCGTCTTGCGCCCACTGATCCGAACGAATGGTTACGCCGAGCGCGCAGCAACTTGGCACGCGCCAAGAACCACATACCGGAGGCATGCTTGGAAGACCTGTGTTTTGATTCGCAGCAGGCCGCGGAGAAGTCGATCAAGGCGGTGTTCATCCACCGACGCCTGACATTCCCCTTCACCCATGACCTTGCTCGTCTCTTGACGGTTCTGCGGCAATCGGGCTTCAAGTGTCCGCGCTATCTGGATCGCGTCAAACGATTGACGCGATTTGCCGTCGAGACTCGCTATCCGGGCCTCGCGGGCCCCGTAACCGAGAAACAGTATCGAGGTACGGTTCGCATCGCCGAGGCCGTCCTGCGCTGGGCCGAGCGGCAAATCGCAAAACCATGATCTCAAAGATGGCAAACGCCGCGTTCGCCGGAAAAAAACCTAGCCCAAACGGCCGGACATCGTGTATGATACAATATGGCGGAAGGCGAGCAAACTGATCGAATACCTGACGGAAGTCCATGCTCCTAACTTTGCTCCTCACCGCCGCGCTGGCCGCTGATCCGCAATTCGACCTGCGCACGACGGATGGCCAGGAGTTGACCGGCAGGCTGGTGGAACTGTCGGCCCGCGAGGTCACGCTCGACACCGTAGGCGGGCGGGTCATCGTTCCATCCGAAAGGGTCGCCGGCCTGGTTGCGCGACAACGGCCCGCCGCGCCGAACCAGACGGCAAACGTCTGGATCGAGTTGGTCGATGGCTCGCAGTTGCCGGCCGGAGCCTACGCCGTCACTGGGGGCAAGGCCCATATCGAGCTACTCGGCGGCGCCGCGGTCGAAGTTTCCACCCGGTCGATCGCGCATGCGAGGTTCAAGCCGCAAGACGCGGAAATGGCCGCCCAATGGGCGGAAATCCTGGTGGGGGAGCGCGCCGACGATTTGATCGTGATCCGGCAAAAGGGTGGTCTCGATTTTCAGGCCGGCGTACTGGGCGACGTGAACGGCACGACCGTCGGTTTCAAGCTCGACGACGAGACGCTCGCGGTCAAGCGCGCGAGGGTTGAGGGCCTGGTTTATTACCACAAATCGGGACGCACGCTGCCTGCGTCGTTTTGCCGGGTGACTAACGGCGCGGGCTCGCGGCTGGAAGTCCAAGCCATCGAGCTGGCCGAGGGCCGCTTGAGGCTGACCACGCCCGCCGGCCTCAAACTCGATTTGCCGCTGGATCAGGTCGTGGCCGTGGACGGCAAGATACAATTTCTCAGTGATCTGACCCCGGAGTCGAGCGTTTGGGTGCCCTATTTCGGCCGCGCCGGCGAACCCGCCTCACTCGCCGAGTTGTACCGTCCACGAATGAACGAGGCGGCCGACGGCGGCGAGTTGCGATTGGACAACAAGGTATACTCCAAGGGGCTGTGCGTTCACAGCCGCACCGAATTGGTCTACCGGCTTCCGGCGGGGCAGTTCCGCGTGCTCAAGGCCCTGGCCGGTCTCGACGACCGGGTCCGGCCCGAGGGGCACGTGCGCCTGGTGATATCCGGCGATGGGAAAACCTTGTTCGAGGCAACGCTGACGGGACACGACGACCCGCTTCCGATCGACGTCGATGTGCATGGCGTGGGCCGCCTGAAGATTCTGGTTGATTTCGGCGAAGGCCAGGAAGTGTCGGACCATCTCGACCTGTGCGAAGCAAGGATTTTGAAATGAATGGAGTGCCTCGACCTACGATCCCGGGGGCGGAGCTCGTGAGAGCTCCGACCATCCTGCTTCCACGCTCGGAATTCGCACGAATTCCGCTATGTCTAGTCGTCACGCTCGGCGCGCTCCTCTCATCGGCGATCGCCCGAGCCGAGGTTGACGAAGCGGTGCTTCAGGCCGAAAGCCAGAGAGTCACTGTGATGGCAAAGGCCCGCGAGGCGACGATCGCGATCTTCGCCAACGGCGGACAGGGGGGTGGCTCCGGCGTGGTGATCTCACCCGATGGCTACGCTCTGAGCAACTTCCACGTAACCAAGCCGTCCGGCGACGCGATGAAGTGCGGCATGGCCCACGGCACCCTTTACGACGCCGTGATCGTCGGCGTTGATCCCGTCGGGGACCTGGCCCTGTTGAAGCTGTTCGGCCGCGACGACTTCCCACACGCGGAGTTGGGCGACAGCGACCATGTGCAGGTCGGCGATTGGGCCTTTGCCGCTGGCAACCCGTTCCTCCTGGCCACCGACTTTCAGCCAACCGTGACTTACGGCATTATCTCAGGAATCCATCGCTACCAGTACCCCAGCGGCACCCTCCTCGAATACGCCGACTGCCTCCAGACCGACGCCTCGATCAACCCCGGCAACTCCGGCGGCCCGCTGTTCGACTCGCAAGGCCGCCTGATCGGAATCAACGGCCGCGGATCGTTCGAGAAACGCGGCCGGGTAAACGTGGGCGTGGGCTATGCCATTTCGATCAATCAGATCAAGAACTTCCTCGGATGCCTGCACGCCGGCCGGATCGTCGATCACGCCACGCTGGGGGCGCGCGTGGCCAGCCAGGACGATGGGCGCGTGATCGTCGCCGATATCGTCGAAAGCTCCGATGCTTATCGCCGTGGACTGCGCTACGGCGACGAGATCGTGAGCTTCGGAGGGCGGCCCATCCGCACGGTCAACGCTTTCAAGAACGTGCTGGGCATCTTTCCCAAGGGGTGGCGCGTCCCCGTGGTCTTTCGGCGCAAGGGGCAGACCTTTGAGACACTGGTGCGGTTGGCCGGGGTCCACGGCACCGAGGAACTACTGCAGAAGTTAAGCGGAAAGCCGGCGGATCCGGATCAACCGCCCCCGCCCCGTCGCGGTGACAAGCCGCCCGACGGACAGCCGCCCCCGGAGCCCATGCCTCTTCCGCCAAACGCCTCGGCACACGCGCCGCCCCCAGTTCCCGAGATCGTCAAGCAGCACCTCGAAGCGCGGCGGGGCTATGCGAATTACTACTTCAACAAGCTCAATCGTGACCGGGTATGGAAACAATTGGTGGCTCGTGGCGACTTCGCCGAGTTCGCCGGCCCATGGGTAGTCAAGGGTGAATGGCTGGGCGCCGGAGAGGCCGAATTCAGCTTCTCGAATGAGGGGGCGATGTGCGCCTTGCCCGGCGGCATGCTCACGTTCACCGCGGGCGACAGTCTCGCCGACGCGACCGACCCGCCGGCCAGCGGTGGCCTCTTGGCGGCACTTTATCTTTGGCGCCGTTTGCTCGTCGGCGGACCCGACCAATTCGGCAGCCTCGACTATTACGGGGCCGCTCCTTTCGCCAGCCATGATGTCGCAAGCCGGCAGGGAGGCCTTGTCGACGTGCTGATTGGGAGCAGCGGCGGCGTCGAGTGTCAATTCGGAATCGACGCCGCCTCGGGGCGGCTACTGGTGCTCGAAATGTTTTTGCGATCCGACGACGACCCGTGCGAGTTGCATTTCTCCGATTACCACGAGTTCGAGGGGCGCGAGTTGCCCGGCAAGCTGGAGGTCCGCTACGGCGACGGACTCTACGGCGTGTTCAAGCTGACCAACTGGACGTTGCACAAGCCCGCGGAGGACACGCCGTGAGCGATTTCGGATCTCGGATTTCGGATTGCGGATTGAACTTCGCAGCCCGTGGAATGTCCGGGCAAGTTGCGTCGCGCCGTTGCCACAG
Source organism: Pirellulales bacterium (assembly GCA_035534975.1). Taxonomy (GTDB): domain Bacteria; phylum Planctomycetota; class Planctomycetia; order Pirellulales; family JAICIG01; genus DATKSN01. The sequence continues at coordinate 6,999 of DATLQY010000690.1, read as the reverse complement.
CGCAATGGGTTGCCAGAGCGCAGTGAGGGGTTTGGCCGGGCTCGTCGGCGTGACTCTCCTTTTGTCCGCTTGGCCGGCGATGGCGAAGGCCGCCGACACGGCCACTTTGAATTCGTCGTTCGCCGGCGTGATCGATGAGGTCCAGCCCAAGATCGCCAAGATCTACGGGGCGGGTGGGTTCCGCGGCCTGGAACCTTACCAGAGCGGCTTTCTGGTTTCGCCCGAGGGGCACGTGCTGACGGTCTGGAGTTACGTGCTCGACACCGACTTCATCACCGTCACCCTCAACGACGGCCGAAAATTCGAGGCCAAACTCCTGGGGGTCGATCCGCGCTTGGAACTGGCCGTGCTCAAGATCGACGCCCAAGGCCTGCCCTGTTTCGATCTCGCGTCGCCCGCCGTCGCCGGCACCGGCGCACGCGTGCTGGCTTTCAGCAATCTGTTCGGCGTCGCCACGGGCGATGAGCCGTCGAGCGTCTTGCACGGCAGCGTGGCGATCAAGAGCCAACTCGAGGCCAGGCACGGTGTGTTCGAGACACCCTATCGTGGCCCGGCCTACATCCTCGACGCCATGACGAACAACCCTGGCGCGGCGGGGGGCGCCCTGACCGATCGTCAAGGCCGCTTGCTGGGGATGCTCGGCAAGGAGCTGCGCAACTCGCTCAACAACACCTGGTTGAACTATGCCGTGCCGGTCGAGGAGATGGCGGCCACGGTCGCGGAAATCCGGGCGGGCAAGTTCGTCGAGCGGCCTACCGACGCGGGCGCGGCGAAGAGGGAAAACGCCCTCTCAACCGATCTCTTGGGATTGGTGCTCGTGCCCGACGTATTAGAGCGCACTCCGCCCTTCGTCGACCAGGTCCGCGCAGGTTCGCCGGCCGCGACCGCGGGACTTAGGCCCGACGACCTGTTGCTGTTCGTCAACGGTCAATTGGTGCAGTCGGTCAAGGCGATCTCGGCCGAAATGGCGCGAATCGACCGTTCCGACATGGTGCAATTGACTGTCCTCCGAGGCCAGCAGTTGATCACCGTCGAGCTTGTCGCTTCACCCGAAAGGAGCGACGGCACGGAATAGTCATTTATGTCTCGTTCCCACGCTCCGCGTGGGAACGGTTCCGCGGACGCTCCGCGTCCTGACGGTCCTCGCCGGTATTGCGAGATTTGGCCGCGGAGCGGCCGAAGAAGCGTTCGGGGCACCCGCGCCGCGGGTCGGCAGAGCGTGGGAACGAGTTACTCACCACTCACCACTCACAACTCACCACGCAATGCTCCACCGAAGCCGATTGTTTGTCGCCCTCGCTTTAGCTTTCCTGGCCGTCCCGGCGCGCGCATCGGACGGCGACCTGGCGTCGCGCGAGGAAGCGGCAATGCGGGCGGCGATGGCCCGCGTAACGCCGTCGGTGGTGAGCATCGAAACGGTTGGCGGGCTGGAGCGCGTCGGCCAGGTGCTCTTTGGCACCGGCCCCACGACCGGCCTCATCGTCACCAGTGACGGTTATATCGTCTCCAGTGCTTTCAACTTTGCCCAGAAGCCGGCCTCGATCCTGGTCGAGTTGGCCGACGGCTCGCGGGCCGCGGCACAACTGGTGGCCACCGACCGCAACCGGATGCTGGTGCTACTGAAGATTTCCGTGGCGGGTGATTTACCCGTCCCCGAAGGTGTGAGTGAGGACCAAATGCACGTCGGCCAATGGTCGATTGCCGTGGGCCGGGCATTCGACCACGCGCAGCCGAACATGTCGGTGGGCATCATCAGCGCGCTACACCGCGTTTGGGACAAGGCCATCCAGACCGACGCCAAGATCTCGCCCGCCAACTACGGTGGGCCGTTGGTCGATATCCACGGTCGCGTGCTCGGTGTACTGGTGCCGTTGTCGCCGATGGCCTCGGGCGAAGTCCAGGGAGTCGAGTGGTACGACTCGGGAATCGGCTTCGCCGTGCCGCTGGAGCAGATCTCCCGGCTCCTGCCGCGGCTCAAGGAGGGGCACGACCTGCTGCCCGGGCTTTTGGGTGTCCACCTGCAAGTCCGCGACCAGTACGCCGACCTTCCCGTGATCGCCGCCTGCCGGCCAAATTCGCCGGCCTACAAGGCCGGCTTCAAGTCGGGCGACCGCGTCGTCCAAATCGACGACCGCGCGATCGAGCGCCCCGTGCAGTTGCTGCACGAAATCCACCGCCGTTACGCCGGCGACAAGCTCAGGATCACGGTCGCCCGCGGCGAAGATCGGATCGAGCGCGAGCTGGAATTGGTCGACCATCTCGATCCCTACCAGCGGCCGTTCCTCGGCATCCTCCCTCGTCGTGACCCGGCTGAAACGCCGGCAGGCGTGGTGGTGCGTTACGTGTACCCCGACAGCCCCGCCGCCAAAGCCGGCATCCGCGCTGGCGACAAACTCGTTTCGCTCGCCGAAAAACCCATCGGCAATCGCGACGACCTGGTGAGTGCCGCCGCCGCGATCGAGCTGAACCAGCAGACGCCGCTTGTGATTGAGCGCGAGGGCCAGAAGCTCTCACTGGAAGTCGTTTGGTCGGTGGTCGTGCCGGAGGCGGTGCCGGATGAGTTGCCCGCCGCTCGCGAAGCGCTGGCGCCATTCGAGGGCCAGCGGCCAACCGTTGGGTCGTTCGAATTGCAGGTTCCCGAAATGAAGAACAAGGCGCTGGCCTATGTGCCCGCCGGCTACGACCCTCGGCTGTTGCACGGTCTCATCGTCTGGTTTCCCTCGGCCTCCAGCGGCGCAAGCGACGACGAACTGTTGGCCCGCTGGAAAGACGCCTGCGAGCGCGGCGGTCTGCTGCTCTTGGTGCCCAAGCCGGCGACGGCCGGTCGTTGGCAGAAGGACGATATCGAATTCGCCAAAAAGGCACTGGCCCAGTTCCGCGCGGGCTACCAGGTCGATCCCTTGCGGATCGTGGCGGCCGGCCACGAGACCGGTGGAACGATCGCCAGCGCCGCGGCCTTTGCCGAGCGCGAGACAATCCGCGGCGTGGCCGCGATCGACGCGCCGATGGGCGCTATCCAGATCGAAAACGATCCGATTTACCGGCTCGATTTCTTCGTTACGCAGGCCGCCCAGTCGAAGTTTGCCAAGCCGATCGCCGCCGCGATCAAGGCGCTGCGTGAGCGCAAGTTCGCCGTCACGGTTCGCGACCAGGGTGCGCAGGCCCACGACCTGAACGACGAGGACCGCGCCGCGCTGCTCGAATGGATCGACACGCTGGATAAGATCTGACGCTTTATGAGGTGGTCGTTTGAGGCAAACGAGGCTGAAACGTGCCAAAACAACTAAATGTGCGTTTTTTGAGGTACATGGGGCCGGTCATTAAAGCGCTGCAGGATCTGGGCTATTCCGCGCGGCCGAAGCAAGTCCTCGCATTGGTACAGGAGGCCGTAGACGTCCCGCAGGAGGATCTTGAGCGGACGACGAAAAGTGGGCAGTCCATTTTCGAGAACGACGTTCACTGGTGCAGGAGTTACCTGGCGAAGGCGGGATTCATTGACTCGTCCAAACGTGGAGTTTGGACTCTTACTGCAAAAGCACGGACAATCATTCTCGACGATGCGCAAAGGGACTCGATTTTTCGCGCAGTTCTCCACGAGAAGCGCAAGAACAGGACAACGTCCCAGCAGGAATCCATTTCCGAACTGGACTCCGACGAGATTGGCGAGATTGAGGAAGAGGTAGAAGATCTTCAATATCGTGCCGACGCCCTCGGCAAGCTCAAGTGCCTTTCGCCGGTAGGCTTCGAGCAGTTTTGCCGTGAATTGCTCTTGGAAGCTGGGTTCGAGGACGTTGAAGTTACCGGCCGGAGCGGAGATCGTGGAATTGACGGCAGGGGGATTTTGAAAGTAAACCCCCTGTATTCCATGAAGGTGGCCTTCCAGGCCAAACGCTACCAGGACACGGTTGGTTCAGGAGTTGTCCGCGATTTTCGAGGGGCCGTTGTCGGCCGCGCCGATCGTGGGCTGTTGATCACAACGGGAACATTTACCCGTGACGCCGAAATCGAGGCCGCCCGCGATGGAACGACGCACATCGAGCTCATTGACGGACCAGCGATTGTCGACCTCATGCAGGAGTACGAGTTTGGATTGAAGCCCGTGTCGACGTTCAGACTGGATCACGATCTTTTCGACAGATTCGAAAGCTAAAAGTACGCGGGGCTAACGACGGGCCACGAAATCGAAGCCCGCCCAGCTCATCGCTGCTCCGCGTGAGGAGGCGCAAGACAGGCGCGCAATGGACGATCCTGACCGCGGTATTGGCGAACTTTGGGATGAGCCTTGGGAGGGATTGTCCGAAGAAGAGGAGGCATGGTCTTGGGATGAAGAGAGCAGGACAAGAGATGGACGAACGAAAGAACCGCCGCACCCCAGAGGAAAATGGTGGAGATGGTACTTTGTTTATCACAAGCCATGCTGCGAGAGGATCAAGATAAGTGCGGATCACGATCCTGAAACTGGCGGTTGGTTCAACCCACATCCCTCATCGGAATCGCTCTAGAAGAAATGTCCACGCAATCAGATACTGAACGACAACGGCAGACTCGCCGACTCCGACACAGGATCAGGAGCTTTTATCGGCATTTCAACGAGAAGGAATGGGAGGCGTGTTTCGCCACACTCGATCCGAAGCTACGACACGAAAAAAGAGTCGAATACCCCAGCTACTCCGACTCGTTGTCGTCGTTCTTCCACAATCATGGTCCGATCACCATCCTGTCACTGGAGTTGAGTCTTCACCTGGATATGCCGGACAACAATTTCGGACACAAAGACTTCGCGTATGGAGTCGTCTCTTGGGAGGACGGGAAGCATCGTCCACATGTTTTCAAGGAACGCTGGGTGCGAGCATCGGACGGGAAATGGTACACCCGAATGATCGGGCTCGTGTAGGTCATCGGCCGCCGAACGTATCGGCATTCACATAGCGAATATGCACGACCGCGACGAAGTTGCCGATCGGCGGCGCGCGGCGTACCGGCAAGGCCTGCGTGACCTCGGGGCCGAGACGTATGCCGAACTCGGGCGCTGCCCCCAGGAATGAGCCCGTCGCCATCATCGGCGGCCGGTACGGCAGGTAAAAGGCGGCGGTGATCAGGCCGATCTGCTCGGTGAATTCCTGCCGCGCGGCCTCGGAATCGACGGCGTCGACGACTTCGAACTTCCGCATTTTGCCCTGGCAGACCGTCGTCGTCACGTAACCACCGACCACGAACTTGCGTCGCGGGTCGAGAATCCAGTGCCGCGCCCGCTCGAGACTCACTCCTCGCCGTGGTCCCCGGTTTCTTCTTCGTATTCCAACTCGGCCCGTTCGACTTCGTCGTCAGCGTTCGTCTCGTCGGTGTGGGCGGCGATCAGCTCACGTGCCCGCTTGGCATCGGCCGTTTTGACCACCACCTGGATTTCGAGAATCCCGGCCAGGCCGGCTTGCCCTTCGCCTTCGACGAAGGCCGAAATCCCCTCGCTTTCCAGCGCCAGCCGCGCGATCTCGGCGTGGTTGGCATCGATTGTCTGGTAAACGGTTACCAATTCGTCGTCGCGCATGCTTCGTAGTCCTCCCTCGGTTGCGGCCAACATCGTTTCATCCCTCCGTCAGCGCGTACTCGTGCGATTCCGGTTCCTCACCGGCGGTCGGCACGCCGCGCCAATCGAGCGTACCATACTCGCCCGCTCCGTCAATCCAGTCGTGGCCGACGGCGTTCGCCGCCCTGCCGAAGGCAGGATCCCGATGGCAGCACGTGTGATAAAGGCCAGGCGTTGGCGGACAGCACAAGGGCGTCAGCCCGCCGTGCAGGTGTCCGCCGAAGCCTGGACTTGGCTTCAGGATTGGTGGAAGGCCGTGAGATCTGAGCCGCGGCGGCCGCGCGTGCCGAGCGCGGGTACGCTTTGCCCCGCGGACCCACGTCTGACCGGCAGGAGCCGCCGCTACCGGTTGGTTCGACGTGGGAACCGAGTCGCCTCAACTCGACGGCCTTGCCGCCAAAGTCAACTAAGGTAACGGGTTGCCGACGCCGACACCGGCAATGTGCCACGCGGACAACCGCGAAAAATCGGCTATAGATCCCGGTAACGCTAACACATCAAGGCTCTATCTCGCCCCACTCGAGGCCCTGTCTTGCCCTGTCTTTCCCCAATCAAGGCCCAGCGCCGCGCCTACCGCCACCTTTTGTCTTCCGTTAAGCTGATGGCATGGAAGCGAAAACTGACGACCGGGTGCATTTTTCCGACCGTCTGGCCGCGGCCATTCGCCGCCGGCGCAATCCGGTGCTGGTGGGGCTCGACCCGCGGGCCGAGCAGTTGCCCGCCGGCTTGGCGCCGAGTGGCCGGGCTTCGCGGGCCGAATGGGCGGCGGCCTATGCCCGGTTTTGCACGCTCATCGTCGACGTCGTCGCGCCGCTGGTGCCGGCGGTCAAGCCGCAGGCGGCCTGTTTCGAACAGCTCGGCGCCCCTGGCATGCAGGCCCTGGCCGAGGTGATTGCCCACGCGCGGCGGCGGGGCCTGCTGGTCGTCGTCGACGGCAAACGCAACGACATCGGCTCGACGGCCACGGCCTACGCCGACGGCTTCCTGGGATCCGAAAGCGCCTGGGGGGCCGATGCGCTGACGGTCAGCCCCTACCTGGGCGACGACAGCCTGCGGCCCTTTGTCGACGTGGCGCAGGCGCGCGGCTGTGGCCTGTTCATCCTGGTCAAAACCTCCAATCCCGGCGGAGGACAATTCCAGGATCTCATCGCCGACGGCCTGCCGCTCTACCGGCACGTCGGCCGCTACGTCGAGCGCTTGGCGTTCGAGACGGCGGGTGATGCGAGCTACGGCGCGGTCGGCGCCGTCGTCGGCGCCACGTTCCCGGAGCAACTGGCCGAGCTGCGAGGCGAAATGCCGCACGCCTGGTTGCTGGTGCCCGGCTTCGGCAGCCAGGGGGGCACCGCGCGCAACGTGGCCGGGGCCTTCGACACGGCCGGGCTTGGGGCGGTGATCAACAATTCTCGCGGCATCAT
>DATLQY010000689.1:0-6630 GCA_035534975.1 Pirellulales bacterium | reverse complement strand
AGCGGATTGCGAAGCTGGATGAACGCGCGACCGTGCTTCACAAGAAGGTCAACGATCTCGAAAGCAACGTCGCCGGCATTACGTCCAGCGTCGAAGAGATCTACGGTACTACCGAAAAGCTCACCGCCTCGGCGGACAAAGCGAGCAAACGCGTCAAGGCCATGGAGGATTCCATTGCCGAGCTCAATGCGCTGATACACAAGCTGGAGTTGAAACAAGACGCTCTCATCGGAGGGCTGGACCGGGAGCTGGTCTCGGTGAACCGTGCCCTGTCGGATATTTCGGATTACGACGAGGCGGGCAATCGGATTCTCGCGGTCCGGAACACGATGCAGAGCAAGAAAGGCCGCGAACAACTGTCCGACGTCGTTCATGAATCGCTGAAGCGGAAGGGAATGCTGCGGATTCACAACAAAATGCCTTACGATCAGCGGATTCAGGTCAACGGCGGCGATTACGACGTTCGCGCCGGTCAAACCCTCGTCATCAACGACGTGCCCTTGGGGACCCTCACCACCGAGCTCGTTGGTTGGGAGGCGCCGCGGAATTGGACAATTGCACCGCCGACCTATGAGCAGACGATCATGATCGAACCGGCGCGTGCGCCCCGCGTCGCGCCGCCTCGCGTCGTCTACGTGGACCCGCCGAACTTCATTGACGATTGGGCGAGGTAGCCCAAAGCCGCCAATCGTGTTCGAGTTGCGCCACGCTCTGGATTTCGTAGTGCGTGCGCAACGCGCGTGGCCAGCCTTGCGCTTTTCCTTCGACGGCGAACTTGAGGAAGCGGGGCTTGTCGCCGCGCGCTAGCAGGTACTCGGTGAGTGAAGCGGATACCGCGTAGCTTGCTTTGTCGCTCGCTACGATGGAGCGGGCGGCGAAGATCGTCTCGAGATCGGGCCAGTTGCCCGTGCGCGAAAACCAGGCGATCGTCTGGCGGCGGATCTCAAGGCGTTCCTCGTCGTCAGCCAGACTGGCGGCTCCTTCATCGGCCCAAGCCGGTAGGCGCCCCGGCAATTCCGTGGCCAGCACGGCATGGGTCAGTTCATGACGCAACATGCCGCCCAGGGCGCGCGGGCGAGTCGTGGTCAGCCAGAGCATGTGGTGCTTTCGATCGGGGGCGTCGATGACCCAGGTGCGTCCCTGGTCGTCGTCGGCAATATGGACATCGATGATGGCGCGGCCCACGCTGGGGGGCAGTTCCGCGCCAAGCCATTCCTCGGCCAATTCGTCGCGGTACTGATTGGCCTTGGCCAGCACTTCTTCGGCGAGCGCTTCGTCGGCCGCGATAACGATGAAATTCTCGTCGTGGGCCATCCCAGCCGCGTGCGCCAAAGCGGGCAAGAAGGGAAGAACGGCGATCACGACCATGTAGCGGGCGGTGTAGAGGGCCGCGTAGCGGGCGGTATAGCAGGCGGCGTAGCGGGTATTCATTGCGTTTCCCTCCGTGGCTCGGAAAATCGTTCGCCTCATCCTTCGAGGCGGCCCACGAATGTAGACTGCCGCGCCGGCCAAGATCAAGGGCAGTTTCGAGGGCCTGCGAACGTTGCTACAATCGGGAGAAGGTTTTTGCGGTAAAGGAGACTCGCGGCGGATGCGTTTGGGATTGTTCGGAGGAACGTTCGACCCGGTCCACTACGGCCATTTGCTGTTGGCCGAGTCGTGCCGCGAGGCGTGCCGGCTCGATGCCGTCTGGTTTGTGCCCGCCGCGCACCCGCCACACAAGCAGCAGTACCCCTTGACCCCTGCCCGGCAACGGACTGAAATGCTGGAATTGGCCATTGGCGGAAACGAGGCGTTCACGGTTTCGCAGTTGGAAATCGAGCGCGGTGGGGTGAGCTATACGGTCGATACGTTGGAAGCGCTGCGGTCCGAGCAGCCCGAACGCGAGCTGTACTTCCTGCTGGGCGCCGACACGCTCGCCGACCTCCCCCATTGGCGCGAACCCGGGCGGATTTGCGCCTTGGCGCTGCCGTTGGTGGTTCGCCGTGGCGGCATCGACCTGCCCGACTTCGATTGCCTGGCACCCTTCGTTTCGCCTGCGCGGCTGACGGAAATTCGCCAATCGCTGGTGCCGATGCCTGGGATCGAGCTTTCGAGCCGTGAGATCCGCCGCCGCGCGCGGGCGGGCTTGAGCATCCGTTACCAGACGCCGCGGGCCGTCGAAAAGTACATCGAGACGAGCCGCTTGTACCAAGCTTGATCCGGGAGCCAACGATGCGTGTAATCGTCGAACGAGATCTGGCGGGCGTGTCGCGGGCGGCCGCCCAGTTCATCGCCCGGCTAGTTCGCCGCCGGCCGACCTGCGTGCTGGGACTGGCCACGGGTACCACCCCGCTGGGAACCTACCAGGAGCTCATCCGGTTGCACCGCGACGAAGGGCTTGATTTTTCGCGGGTGGTCACGTTCAACCTCGACGAATACGTCGGCTTGGGCCCGACGCACCCGCAAAGCTATCGCCACTTCATGCAACGTAACTTGTATGAGCACGTCAACATCGACCAGCGGAACACGCACGTGCCCGACGGCCGGGCCTTGGATTTCGAGGCCCATTGCGAGCAATACGAGCGGTTGATTCACGAAGAGGGGGGCATCGACTTGCAACTGCTGGGGATCGGCGGCGACGGGCACATCGCGTTCAACGAGCCGGGTTCGTCGTTGGGCAGCCGCACGCGGCTGAAGACCCTGACCGCCGAAACGGTCCGCGACAACGCGCGGTTCTTCGCCTCGCCGGAGGAAGTGCCGCGACTGGCGGTCACCATGGGCGTGGGGACGATCCTCGAATCGCGGCAGTGCCTGCTGTTGGCCTGCGGCGAGACGAAGGCCCGAGCGATCCGCGACACGATCGAAGGTCCCGTCACGGCGCAGGTCACCGCCTCGGCCCTGCAAATGCACCGAGACGTGGTCGCCGTTCTCGACGAGCAGGCCGCCCGGTTGTTGGAACGCCGCGAGTACTATCAGGAGGTCGAGCGCGCCCAGGCGCTGCTCGAAGCCGGCCGGCTCGGAGCGCTGTTGTCGGGCGGCGTCGGAAACGCCGCGCCGTGACCTTAGCCGCGCTCACCTCTCACCACTCACCACCTGTTAGTACCGCGCCAAGTCCTTGTCGCCGGTTTCTGGCCGCACGGCACGAAGCGTTTCTTGCGCCCTTTGGGTCATGAACCGCAGGTCACTACCGACGGCGATGAACTGCATGCCCTGGACCGAGCGGGCCAAGGCCGCCTGCGGGTCCATGGTGTGCATGCCGGTCGGCGTACCGGTTTTCTTGCCGGCGGCGACGACGCGCGCAAGCAGGTCTTCGAACTCGGCGTCGCTCGCCTCGCGGCCGTCGGGCGAGCGCATGTTCGCGCGCAGGTCGACCGGCCCCACGAAAATCGCATCGACCCCCGGCAAGGCATAGATTTCCTCGGCGTTGGCCACTCCCGTGGGGCTTTCGGTCTGCAAGACGACCAGGATCTCGTCGTTGGCTTTTTTGTAGTACTCGCCGGCGGTCGTGCCGAAATTGATGGCGTGCATGCCGCCCCCGAGGCTGCGGTTTCCCTGCGGTGGGTATTTCGCGGCCCGGACGGCCACCTTGGCCTGTTCGAGCGTATCGACCATCGGAACGACGATACCCCACGCCCCCGCGTCGAGCACCCGCTTGATGTAGTCGTGGTTCCCCTTGGGAACGCGGGCCAACGGCACACAGCCGGCGTCGGCCACGGCCCCGAAGATCATCGCCGCCTGGGACCAATCGATCGGCGAATGCTCGAGGTCGAGCGTCAGCCAATCGAATCCCATCCGGGCCAGCATCCGCGTGGCGTACAAATCGCCCAACGAGAGCCAGGTGCCGAACGAAGATTTTCCGGAACGGAGAATGCCTTTGACAGGATTGGTGCGCATGGCGGTGGGCTTGTCCGTGGTCCGTTATTGGGCGACAAGTGAAATCCGCCGAAGGCGGGTCCGTTGTCCGTCGCACCCATTGTTCAGCATCGCACGTCGCCCCGCAAGACCCTCCCCAGGGCCTGTTGCGCCATGAGAACCTGGGTAGAATTAGCTGACGGCCATCGCGAATCACTCACCCCTCACCCCTCACCAATGACCAATGACCATTTCACGACCGTCGCCAAAGTCGGTTCGATACCCGAAAACCGGGGAGGCGCGTTCGTGGTTGGCGGCAAGCTGATCGCCGTATTCTTTTCGGAAGGAGAATACTTCGCCATCGATGACATTTGCCCGCACATGGGCGCCTCCTTGGCGGCGGGCGAGGTCTGCGACGGCGTGGTGACTTGCCCCTGGCACGCCTGGAGGTTCAGCATTTGCGACGGCACCTGGCGCGACAACCCCAAGCTCAAGGTCGGCCACTATGAGGTCCGCGTCGTCGAGGACGAAGTTCAGGTTCGTGTTCCAGGCACGTCTCAGGCATGACCATGGGACATCGACGACGGGCGTTGACCTCCGACTGCGACGGCGAAACCCAGGGATACGGCCGCAAGGCAAAGCTTGACCAGCCCTCCGCCAACGGCAAACGTCGCTCCGCTGACGGACCCCACGAACATGCCGACGAAGCCGGCCACGCCGCCACAAAGAGCGATGGTTCTCGCCGCGTGCTCAATCAGGTTTCCCGGCACGGCCCTGGGCCGCAACCGAAGATCCGACAGAAAGATACTGACAGAAAAATCTTTCTGTCGGTAATTTTTCTGTCGAAGACTGCCTTCCCCAAGTTCACGAAAAGAGCGGGTAACCGATCACGCCCCGGCGTAGACGGGGAAACACTGCAAGCATCGCGTCCACAATCTGAGGTTCGACTTTCGTGATCAGAAATCGCAAGATGGCCCGATTCCATCGCAAGGCACGCTGGATAGCCGGCAGGTCGGTGCTGGCGGAATGGAAATACACCAGAAAGTACACGCCATGCACTTGGCCCTTTATCGGGAAGGCGAGTGGTCGCTCGTCCCACAGTCGGCTGACCAGAACTTCCACTCGCTCGCTTTCCAGCGTATCACGAAGCTGGGCGATCACGGCGTCGGGGTCGCCGGGTACCCGTTGATCGAGCAGGGCCATGCACTCGTAAACGTTACCGTGGTGGACTTGCCGTTCACGTTCCTGGCGATGCCTCCGACTCCAACGGTCGCGGTCCATCGGGTTACTGTCATCCACCGGCACAAACCATAAGAGGTGGCCGCAGTGGGGGCAAGGTGCGTCGCCAGGTGGAAACGAGGACTCGATCCGGACCGTATTGCCGCAAATTGGGCAGTAATTCGGACTGCCTTCGGGAGTTCTTGATGAAATGATCGTGTTCAATTCCAATGACCCATGGCGCCCGATCGACGACTGAGGTAGCGTGGCCGACGACACGTTTAGGAAAGTGCCCCGTATTCGACACGGCGGAAAATGCGATGTCAAGCTTCTTGCCAGCCGGGTGGTGTCCTAACGGGTGCGTTGCTGGCCGCGCTGAACCGGCTGCCTATTTCTTGGGCGGCGGTGCCGAAGATTGAGCAGGGATGCCGAGCAAGGATTCTTCCTCCTCAACAATGGTTATGTGGCCCATGCGTGGCCCGTTAGGAGCCATGCCGCACATGACCGGCCCAGTTGGAGCAAGACGCGCCCGCACCTCGCGGACGATCGGTGGTCCCACCAGGCACCCCACGGCCACGATTGCCGTAAGGATGAACAAGGAGTGCAGGCGGAATTGCGGGCGTCTATTCATCGGGGATTGCGCGCCTTATCCTTTTGTCGAGGGTAGTCGCAATCCCCCAATAAAACACTTCCTCGGGCTCGGCTCGCCACCGCTCGAACCTCATCCCCCCGAACCAGCAGGCCACGGCCAGCGTGATCCAGAGCAACGTGCTCAACCGGTACTGAAAGCGAGTGGGCATCGGCGCATTGTACCACGGCTCCACGCCAAGTCAGCGCGGGTCGGCCGGCCGCGGCGGCCTGCGCGGTCCCGGTGGCGGCGGCCCGACGATCGACACGGTGGTGACGACTTGGCCCGAGCGGTGGCTATCAGCCGGTTGCGAGCCGCGTTGCTCAATACGCCTTGCCTGTTCAATCAAATAGATGATCGTCTGCCGATCATCTTCCACGTCTTGCCGTTCCTGGTGCGCCTGCAACCTAATCTGCACCTCCCGGACGACCGGCGGCCCGACCAAGCACCCCACGGCCACGAATGCCGTGAGAATGAACAAGGAGCGCAGGCGGAATTGCGGGCGTCCGACGTTCATTTGACTCCCTCCGATGATTCGAAAATCACCTCTCCATCGTGGTGCGGGCCGAGCCGGATGGTGTGCTGCTTTTTCCCCAAGGGCACCGTTGGCGGTATCCCTTGCTTGAGATAATGGGCAAGGATCTCCCATTTCGCTTCTACGACCTTTTCTCTAACCTTTAGCTCCTTCTCTCGCCGCTCGAAGTTGTCCAAGCCGGTTCGCTGGCGCTGCCATGCCGAACCTCCGCAGAAGCAGGCCACGGCCAGCGTGATCCAAAGCAATGTCGAAAGGCGGAACTGAAAGCGGGGGCTTGCCATGGCCGCCATTCTACCACCCGCCGGCTCCGCCGGCACCGGCAGGAGGCCTGCCCTTGCCCGCCTCCCGCCGGCGTGGGAAACTGACGGCATGGCCAAAACCCTCGCCAAAATCGTCGCCCTGCTCACTCCCAAAC
>DATLQY010000688.1:0-3672 GCA_035534975.1 Pirellulales bacterium | reverse complement strand
GAGTAGATCGACCGGAACCAACGCTCGCCGCCACGCTTGCACTTGGTTTCAATCGCGCGCCACTGCTCCAACGCCGCGCGCCAGTCGGACTCGGCTTCGCCGTCGAGCAGCAACTGGGCGTGGGTCTCTTGAATCCGGCCGTCGCGGGGGAATTCGCGGGCAAGCTTGCCGGCGGCCGACAGCGCCTCGACGCGCCGCCCTGTCGCCGCCATCGCGTCGACCAAGGTCAGGTCGAGCTGTTTTCGCGCCGCCTCATCAAGGCCCGCTCGCCGCGCACTCAGCAAATCGGCGGCGCGCAACTCCAATTCGGCCAGCTCCCGACGAACGGCGGCCGTGGAACCTGCGGCCATCCGATCGAGGCCCTCGACCAGAAGCAACAGTTGCTCAGGACTGCTTTCAGCCAGGTCTTCAAGCAATCGTGCCGCCTCGTCGCGCCGCCCCAGGCCGGCGACGGCAAACACCAACAGGCCGGCGGCCGTTGAACGCCAGTCGTCCGGCGCGTCGTCCGAATCGTCCAAGGCCGCCGTGAGAATCCTCTCCGCCTTATCGAAGTGATCGTTGGTATAAGCCAACCACAACTCGGCCGCGCTCGTCGCGGCCAGCCGTTCAGCCTGGCTCCATCGCTCAGGTAGCTTGCCTTTCGCGCCGCTCACCAGGCGCTCGAAGTAACGGGCGGCCTCGCCGGCGGCCTTGGTCACCGTCCGGCCCGCGGCGGCCTGTTGGGCCAGATCGCTCCGAAACGAGCGCAACGTGGCCTTGATGGTGTCGGCGTACTGCGGATGATCGGGCGAAACGCCCTGGTAGGCGGCGATGGCGTCGGCCCAGCGATGTTCGCGCTCATGGAGCCGTCCCAGCCACACTCGCACCTGGCTGGCACTGGTCGCCTCCGGCCAGTTGGCCAGGTGCTCTTCAAGCAGCGATCGGTACTCGTCGGACGTCACTGGGTCCGTCTTCGCCGCTTGCGACGTGTCGTAGAGGGCGAGCAAATGGGCTTCGCCGGCTTTGGGATGGTGTGGGGTCGAAAGGGCCAGTCGCCGGAACCGCTGGGCGGCCTCAGCATGGTGACCTCGCTCCTGCTCGATCGCCGCGGCAGTATAGCCGGCCTCGAAGGCCTGGTCGGCCTGTTTGGCCGCCGCGGCCTGCTCGGCAAGGCGGTCGTAGGTGGTCAGCGCCTCGTCGATTTCGCCCGAGCGATAGAAGCTTTCCGCCGCGCGCATGAGCAATGTCAAGTCATCCGCGCCACCCATCGCGCTGACTCCGCCCGCCAAGAGGGTTTCGGCGCGCCGGCTCCAGTAAGGCCCGTGCAGCGAATCGATGTCCCGCACCAGCTCGACGGCGCGGGATTGGCAATCGGAGGCACGCTCGCCCTCGTCGTTCTTGGAGGCAGCCTTCCAGGCGGTTACCAGGGCTTCCAACATGGCAAAATCGAGCTCGGCCGAATGTTCGCCGGCGATCGTGCGTCCTTCGTCGGCCACGGCCATCGCCTCGTCGAGTTGCCCGCGGTCGAGCGCCAGACGAATCTCTTCAGCCCGTGCGCAAAGCGCGACCGCGGGCGGCGGATCGCGCTCGGCCAACTGCGCCAGGTGGAGTTTCGCCGCGGCTGGATCTTCGAGCAAGCGGTCACAAGCGACTTCGTCGAGACGGCTTTGCCACGCGACCGTATCGGCGTCGTCGCTTCGGGCCAGGGGCGAGAGCAGTTCGACCGCCTGCCGCAACGAATTCGTCCGGTCGGCGCTTCCCGCGGGGTAACTCCGCCCCTGGTTGCGAAAGACCCGCGCGAGCTGAAAACTCACGTTCCGCTCAAGCGCGCCCAACTCGTCAATCGTCAACGGGCCCTCTTCCGTCCGCCTGGCCGGGCTTGCGCGCCGCAGCAACACGGCGATTGCCTCGCGGGAAGCTTGCAGCTCGGCGATCGCGGCGCGCAAGTCGTCCCGCGCCGGCTCCAAGCGGGCCTCGCCGCCCCCAACAGCTTCCGCCTCCTGTCGCGCCAACTCCCCGCGGACCAACAGAACCAGGCCGGATTGCACTTGAATCAACACGAGTTTCGGACAGCCCGGATATTCACGCGCGAAATCGGCGAGAACGCCGAGGGCCTGTCGCCAGAGCGAATCGCGCTCGCCCTGCGGCGACTGCAAGGCGTGTTCGGTGTAGTTTCTCGACAGTTCGATCGTCAGCTCCACCCGCCGCGGACTCTCCGCGTCCAAGGCGTCGAGCTGCTTGCGGCACCAGGTTTCGGCCAACTCGAAGAGCCCGCGTCGCCGCAGTCCGTCAAGGAACCGTTCGTCAAGCGAATCGCCGGTGGGCGTCGGCGCCGGCGCCGGTTTCTCGTCGATCTTGAGCTCCTCCAAGCGGTCGCGGGCGCCGGCCGCAGCGCGGGTTTCCGGGTAACCGGTGAGAATCTCTTGAAGGATATGTACGGCGCCGGCGGCATGGCCGATTTTCTCGAGCGACTGTGCGGCGTCCCAAAGCGCTTCGGCGGACAAACGCCGCTCGTGTGGATAGAGCAGCGCAACGTGCAGCGCCGCGAGCGCCGCCGATTCGGACTGGCCGCGCTGCGCCAGGGCTCGGTTCAACACCAGATAGGGCCCGGCCCGCAACGGCTCGGGAAACCGCTCGACCGACGCCGACCAACGCGCCAATTGCTCGGCGCCCGCCTTGATGGATCGCGTTCGCCAGATTTGGGCCTGGGCCAAGGCGGCGATCCGCGGGTCCTTTTCGGCGGCGAGCGTTTCGAGCCGCTCGAGGGCCTTCGACCAGTCGGCGGTCGAGAGCAGATGGCTCGCCCCGAGCAGCACGGCCACCGCCGGGCCCTGGGCGTCGAGCCATTCCCGCGCCGCCTGCTCCAGCGCCGGCGAGGGCTCGCCCGCCAACCAACTCAACGGAATCGCGTCGAAATAAGGTGTGTCGGGATCGTCGCGAACGAGGGCCAGGAACAGTTTGCCTGCCGAATCGAGCCGACCCAACTCGCGATGGCAAACGATCATCCGCCCCAGGATCATCCGCCTTACCCAGTGGCGTTCCTCCTTACGGATGGCCTTCCCGTATTCGTCAAGCGCTTCCGGGAACCGTCGCTGGGCGAACCGCTCGTCGGCGGCGGTGTGGGCCGGCAACCACTGGCTTTCGATTTCGACCACCAGTCCGCCCGGCCGCTTGAGCTCGCGGCCATCGGCCGTTTCGATCACGACCTGTCGACCCGTGTAATCGTGGACATGACCGGCGATGCGCATGCGGGCTTGCTTGTTCGTGGGCGACGTGAGAACCACCACATCGGCGGGCGGACCTTCCGCCCAACTCGCCGCGGCGAGAGAACAAAGGACGAAAATCGCCGAGATCCCGTGGGTCAGGCTTCCAACCTGCCATAATGGGCCTACGGCACCTTGGAAACCTGCCCCACGTATTTGTTTCCTCGTTCCCACGCTCCGCGTGGGAACGTTTCTTCGGACGCTCCGCGTCCCGTTGGGCAGGTAGCCATGCTTTGTCGCCGATGACAGCCCCGAAGAGCCAAAACAGAGCGTGGTGCCACATCCGGTGTCAGCGGGTAAGGGAGAGGCCGGGGGTAGCCGGCCACTCCCTCCCCGTTGTCGCGGTGGGGTCAGTTCCCCACATTTACCGGCGTGAGGGTCTCTCACCGGGCGACCCCAACCGAAGTTGCCCCGTGACGAGGAATCACGC
>DATLQY010000687.1:0-5222 GCA_035534975.1 Pirellulales bacterium | reverse complement strand
CACTTCGCGAAACAGCTCCTTTCCCCGAGGTAGATAAAGCCGCAATCGCACGCACCAATGGATTTTGACGATCAATCCTTGGTAACTGAGCGGACTGGAGGGCAACACGGCGCTGAAGCGCTGCGGACGGCGGAGGTCGATTTCCGGTCGTTCGGCCATGTTGATCCGTTCGAAATGATGCACCGCCAGGTCTTCGTCGCCTTGGCCCTCGGTAAACCAGACGATCGAGATTTCCACTTTGCACGGCTCGTCCGTTTTCAGCCCCTCGACGTGGTAGGCGCCCGAGAGCGTATCGCCGGGCTGGTAGGCGCGGCGATTGCCGTCGAGGTACAAGCCCAATACCGTATCGGAAAAGTGGATTTCTTTCATGCGGCACCACTGGCGAGCCGGCCCGGATACACGTGCAACGTGAAGCTGCGATCGAAGTCCTTCCGACGGACCGCTTCGGCAGCCACGACGAGCTTCCAGTGGACCTGGTTGTGGTCGGAGCGGAACGAGTGCATGGCCCCGGCCGGGATATCAAGGGGGAGTTGCGCTTCGAACGGTTTCTCCGGGTGTATCTCGAATTGTTCGCGTCGGAAAACTTCGCGCTCGAAGACGCGCTCGGTGGCGGTGCGCGTATTGGTCCCCTGTCGATAAGTGGCTTGCTCCTCGCAAACCAACAGAATCCGCAACGATTTCACCGACAGCCGGCCTGGCTGATGAACGAAGACCTGGTAACTTCCGCCCGGTAACAGCGGGTGTTCGGAGATCTCAGCGATCGTCGGCCCGATGCCCGTGCCGATCAACGCCGTCCGCACCAGCAGCACGATCAGCCCAATGCCAACGAGCACCAGGGGTGCCAGGAAAAACGTCAGAAGCCAGTCCGGCTGGCCCGCCATGTGCCCCTGGACCGCCATGGTGACGAACACGGCTACGACGCCGTTCCAGACGACGGAGCCCGCCAGCAAGGCCGGCAGTTGCCATCCCGCGCGCTCGCTGGGCAATCGAAAGGCGAGCGTGGTGCCTCGACTGTCGGTGAGGCTGGCGTCGCCGGGCACGTTTGGAAACTTCGGTTCGACGCCGGCCGCCTCGTCGAACGGATCGTGCCTTGCGGCGCGCTGCTGCTCGACGGCGCGGCGCTCGGCCGACTTGTCCCAGTTCCAGACGAAGTAGAACAAACCCGCGCCACCCAAGGCCAGGAACGGCAATGGAAACAAAAGCGCCAGCCAGGCAAACCACGTGTAGCGTTGCGAGAGCACGACACGTCCGGGGTTGCGCGGGTCGTGCCAACAGCGGCACGTCTGACCAATCGGGAATTGCCGCAGCAGCGCTTCGCTGCGGGCCTGGTCGTGGGTATGGACGTCGGTCACGTCATACCAGGCATCGGAGTCGACGTCGCGACCCTGGACCTGGAACCGCACACGAAAGCGCGGGGCGAATTGCGGGCCGTCGCGGTGCTGCTTGACGTCAAAGTGGTGGCCGATCACCTTGCAGGTTTGCTCGATGAAGTCGCGGTTGACGCGCAGTTCGGGGATCGTGAAGTTGACCAGGATCACCGCCAGGGCCGCGCATCCGGTCAGAAAACACGACGCGAAAAAACAGCCCGACCCCAGGTTGCCTAGCTTGCGCGAGCCGCTGCGGCGGTCGCCGCGCTTCTTCCCGTAGTACCTGACGAGGGACTTAGGCAATGCGGAAACTCCGTGACATGGGGGTACGTCTCCAAGAAGCCATATTATCGTCTTCTGGCGGATTGGAAACCTACCGCTATAATTCCGAACACGTACGGAGAACTCCTCAACCGTGGAATCCTGCCATGAACCGTCTCCCTGCCTGGCTGTCATGTGGACTCGCCTACGGTGCTCTGGCTCTCGGCGCGAACGGCCCGTCGCACGCCGAACCGCCCGCCCGTCGGGTCAACGAACATGCCCAAACTTCCGACTCATGGCCTAACTGGCGCGGGCCGGGTAGCCAGGGGGTGGCCGAAACGACGCGGCTTCCGGACGTCTGGCCCGCAAACGACCCAACGCCGCTTTGGCTGGCCAAACTCGCAGAAGGCTGGTCGTCGCCCGTCGTGGTCGACTCGCGGGTGTTCATTACCGACCGCGCCGGTAAGGTCGAGCGGGCGTGGGCCTTCGACGCCGATACCGGGCGGAAGTTGTGGGTCCAATCCAACCCAGTCGACTTCGACCCTCACGAGGTCGGCCGCCGGCACGGCAACGGTCCCAAGTCGACGCCCTTGGTTCGCGACGGTCTGGTCTACACGTTGGGCATCGCCGGCTGGTTGCAAGCGCTCGACGTTCGGGATGGCCGAATCGTCTGGCACCTTCATTTGCCGGCCGAGTTCGGGGCCCGGCAGCCGCTCGCCGGCGGACGTGCCTACGTCAATGGAACTGAAAACGTGATCGTCCCCATTGGCGACGGCGACGGCGCGCCGGTACCGTTGTTCGGCTATACCGGCTCGCCCACATGGTCCAACGGACGCTTGATTTGTTCGGTCGGCGGACAGCGTGGCGGCACGCTGATGGCGTTTGACGCCGCGACCGGACACGTCGCCTGGAAATCGCTTCACGACCATGTTTCGTATTCGTCGCCCATCATCGCCACGATCGAGGAGCAAGAGCAGGTGGTCGTGATGACCGGGCCGGAGGTGGTCGGCTTGGCCGCCGACGACGGCCGGCGGCTGTGGGGGCATCCCTTTCAGATTCAGTACGACGAGAGCATCAGCACACCCGTCGTGAGCGGCAACAAGGTGGTGGTTAGCGGCGACCGCAAGCCGCTGACGGCGCTGGTCATCGCGCGGTCGGGCGACCGCTGGAACGCGAAGGTCGCCTGGGAAAACCCCAATCTGACGAGTTATCTGTCGTCGATGGTCATCCGCGACGGCTACGTCTACGGAATGAACGACGGCGGTGAGTTCGCCTGCGTCAGTTTGGCCGACAGCAAGTCCGTCTGGATCGGCGGCAACCACGGCTACTACTCGACCCCCGTGCTGACCGGCACGCGGCTGTTGGGAATGAACGAACGTGGCGAGCTCCTGGTTCTATCCGCCACGCCCGACAAGTACCGGCCGCTCGGCGGCAGCAAGCTGGCGGACGACGCCACCTGGACGTCGCCGGCGGTCGTCGGCTCGCGGGTCTACGTGCGCAGCCGGTCGGGCCTGCGCGCGTTCGATTTCTCGAGGTAGCGGAACTCGTGAGAGTTCCGATCCGAAGTCTCACGACTTCGGCTACTCATCAAAGCAAGACTGAAAGAGCACTAACCTACGTTGGCCAATTCTTGCCGGTTCTTGCGGTAGAAGCCGATCCCTTCGAGTGCCTTGTAGACTTCGTCGAGGGTCTTCTCGCCGAAGTTGGAAATGCTCAACAGGTCGTCGCGAGTGCAGTTCAGCAGATCGCTGACCGTGAAGATGCCGCGTTCCTCGAGGCAGTTCGTGGTGCGGACCGTGAGGCCGATCTCGGCTGTGCTCATTTCCAGCCTTTCGCTCAAATCCTTGGCGCGTTCATCGGCGGAACGAAGAGGAATGCGGGTGGTCATGGGTTCCCTCCCAATCCAATGGTGGTGTGAATGGACTCTTTGCGACGCGGCGGCCCGACATGCGGAACCACACGCGTTCGAGAAACGCGGTTCTCGACGGGCCACATCGTATGCGTTTTCGCTTTCAGGTCAATACTTTGCTAGCATGCCGGTGCTAGCACGTCTTGACGACGCGGCGCGATGACCGACAATTGACTTGTTCGAGTTCGACCCCTACGCAGGAGCTCCCTCCGTGTCCAAGTTCGCCGTCATCATGCCGGCCGCCGGCGCCAGCAGCCGGTTCAAGGACAAGCACTACAAAAAGCCCTTCGCCCCACTGGCGAACCGCGCCGTCTGGATGCATTCGGCCGAGAGGTTCCTGCACCGCGACGACGTCAAGCAGTTGATCCTGATCATCGCGGCCGCGGACCGCGAGGAATTCGATTTCAAGTTCGCCTCGAACGTGATGATCTTGGGGATCGACGTGGTCGAGGGAGGAAAGGAACGTGCCGATTCGATCGAGCGGGCGTTGGCGAGGGTCAAGCCCGACATCGACTTCGTGGCCGTCCACGATGCCGCCCGCCCCTGCCTGGTGGACGAATGGATCACCAAAGTCTTCGAGGCGGCCGAGCGGAGCGGAGCGGCGATCCTGGCGGTGCCGGTTTCCTCCACGCTCAAACGGGTCGGGGCCAACCACGCGATCCAGGAAACCGTCCCCCGCGAGGGGCTTTGGGAGGCGCAAACGCCCCAGGTCTTCCGCCTGCAACTCCTGCTCGACGCCTACGCCAAGCGCGCCGGTTTCGTCGCCACGGACGACGCCCAACTGGTCGAGCGAATTGGCCACGCGGTGAGCGTCGTGCATGGCTCGTCGATCAATATCAAAATCACCACCCATGAAGACCTGCGACTGGCCGAACAAGCCTTGAAGGCGCTCCCCAAGCCCAAGTTCGCCGGCCCGGCGCATCCGTTCGCCGATGACGATATGTGGAGGTAAGTCATTTGTATTCGTTCGGGGCACTCGCGCAGCGGGTGGCCCGAACATCGCCCCGGCCGCTCCGCGGCTACGTGGACGCGGAGCGTCTGCAAGCACGTTCCCACGCGGAGCGTGGGAACGAGAGTTGATATATGACCAATGACATTTTCTCAGAACTCACCTGGCGTGGCCTGATCCACCAGACGACCGACGACCAAGGGCTGCCCGGCTGGCTGGCCGAGCGGGGCCGGACGCTTTACGCTGGCTTCGATCCCACGGCGGATAGCCTTCACGTGGGCCACCTGGTGGCGCTGATGATCTTGCGCCGCTTCCAGCGCGCCGGCCACCGCCCCATCGCGCTGGTGGGCGGCGCCACCGGCATGATTGGCGACCCCAGCGGAAAGAGCGAAGAGCGCAAGCTGCTGGCGCTCGACGAGTTGCGGGCCAACGTCGCCAAGATCGAAGCCCAGATGCGGCGGATCTTGGACTTCGACGGCGGCGCCGGCGCGGCGCGGTTGGTGAACAACCACGACTGGATGAGCCAATTCAGCTTCCTCGATTTCCTCCGCGACGTCGGCAAGAACTTCCCCGTCAACGTGATGTTGGCCAAAGACTCGGTCAGAAGCCGGCTGGAGCGTGCGGACGGCGGGCTGAGCTTCACCGAATTCAGCTACATGCTGCTTCAAGCCTACGACTTCGCGCACTTGCACCAGCGCCACGGCTGCGAGCTGCAAGTCGGCGGCAGCGATCAGTG
>DATLQY010000686.1:0-4343 GCA_035534975.1 Pirellulales bacterium | reverse complement strand
GCGCTGGCACCGCAAGCTGTTTCCGCTCTGCCGCGACATGCTCGGACTGTCGACCAACCCGATCCCCGTCAAGGCGGCCATGAAGGTCCTGGGCCGCGATACGGGAGAATTACGTTTGCCCATGACACCGCTCTCGGCCGCGGAGGAGGCGAAACTGCGGAAGACATTGACCGACTATGGGCTGGTATAGAGCCTTTCAGGTCCTTCGTCTATTTCCGTCGGCGCGCTTTGATCTCAACGATGGCGCCGCTATAATGTCGGGGCGGCCCCAACTCCTACCGTTTTCCCTCGCATTCGACGAACATGAACGCCGCTTTGCCAGACATGCTTGATCGGTTTCTCGATCCTATCACCGATTGTTTGACGCCCGAGGTCACCGAACGGATCGTCAAATCTCGCCCCGACGGAGGGCTGCAAGCGCGCGTCGACCAATTGGCGAGCAAAGCGAATGAGGGGCTTTTGTCGGAACGCGAACGCGACGAGTATCGCGGCATCGTCGACGCGATCGACGTGGTTGCCATCATCAAAGCCAAAGCGCGCGCTATCCTGGCTCGACGCGAGTGACGATGGACGCGGCAACACGCCGAGCCGTTCGCAGAAGGGCGGGAACGCCAATGGGTCGGGCGACGGCGCGACTGCTCGAGATGAATGCGCCGCGGCGATGGCAACTTCGCGCGTCGTTGCTTGCAGCGCGCGCGTGGTGATGCCACATTTCCAGACAGTCGGCTCGCAAATCGTAGGATCGGAAAACTGCGCCATGGGATCGCTCAAACCTTTTATGCCTCGTTGACTTTTCTCATCTTGTAGCAAATGATTCGGGGCTGCTTCGTCCTCTGTTGAAGGATCACCTCACCTATGCGCGTCGCCTGGCTGTTCGAGTACCCGACGCTGCACGGGGGCGAACGGTCGCTCTTGGCGGCGTGGCCAGCGCTCAAAGCCGCCGGCATTCGGGCCACGGCGCTGGCGCCGGCGCGTGGGCCACTGAACGCGGCGCTCATTCGCGAAGGGATCGAGGTCGTACCGTTCGAGACGCACGTTGCCGCGGAAAACGTTGCCGCGGAATACAGTGCCGCCCAACGCCGTCCGGCGCTGGGCGAATTGCGAGACCGTCTGGCCGCCGCGCTCTTGGCATTGCGGCCTGAGGTGCTGCACGCCAACAGCCTGGCAATGGGGCGCCTGTCAGGACCGGTGGCGACCAATATCGGCCTGCCGAGCCTCGCTCATCTGCGCGACATCATCAAACTCAGCCGAGCGGTCATCGCCGATCTCAACTGTCACATGCGACTGTTGGCGGTGTCGCGGGCGACTCGCGAATTCCACGTATCCCGGGGGCTGTTGGCAGACAAGGTGCGGGTGCTCTACAACGGCGTCGATCTGGGACAATTCCAGCCCCAGCCGCCGACGGGCTGGTTGAATAGGCAACTCGGTCTGCCATTCGACTCGGTGCTCATAGGGACGATTGGCCAACTGGTGATGCGCAAGGGGCACGATGTGCTGGCCCGCGCGGCGGGCAGGCTGGCACGCACACACCAGGACGTACATTGGATCATCGCCGGCAGTCGCCATTCGCAAAAGGCGGAAGCCGTCGAATATGAGGCCGGGCTGTGCCGATCATTCATCGCGGCCGGTCTTGCGGACCACGTTCATTTTGTCGGTGAGCTGGACGGGGTTCACGCGCTGTTGCCCGAACTGACACTGCTGGTCCACCCCGCCCGTCAGGAGCCGCTGGGTCGAGTTCTGCTGGAGGCCGCCGCCACCGGCGTACCGTGTGTAGCGACCGACGTCGGGGGCACGCGCGAAATCTTTCCTCCCGAGGCCAATGCGGCACGGTTGGTGCCCGGGGGTGATGAATGCGCGCTGGCCGACGCGATCGCCCAATTGCTGGCCGACGCCGCAGAGCGGAGCCGCCTGGGGCAGGCCGCGCGGCGGCGGGCGGAAGAGGCATTCGACGTTCGCGCGGCCGCCGCCGGTTTGTTGGAGGTGTACGTTGCCTTGCGACGCGTGAAAACGGAATGAATTCCGTTCTACTCGTCCTTCGCCCCGCCCAATGTGGCAGTGATCTTGTACTGGTTCTGCAAATGGGCGTGGGCCTGGCTTGCTTCGCCGGTCTTGGGGAACTTCTTGCAGACCTGCTGGAACGACTTGATCGCGGCTTCGGGCAGCTTGGCCTGCTCCTCGGTGTACGCGATCTGCAACAGCGACCAGGGGGCGGAAGGCTCGTGCCCGGCCATGACCTGCCGGTACAGTCCGACCGCTTCCTTGAACTCGCCCAGTTGCCGATGGCACCATGCCATCTGCTTGAGGTTCTCGGGGTAGTTCTCGGTCTGCCTGAACACGCCGATCGCTTCCTTGTACTCGCCCCAGTCGCGGTAGCTGATCGCGATTTCCCAGTGCCAACGGTCGGCGTGCTCCGCGTCGCGGGCCGCCAGCTCCTGGTAGATCGGGATCGCCTGGTCCCACTTCTGCTCTTCGCGGAACATGTAGGCGAGCTGGTTCCGCCCCTCGATCTGGTTCGTGAAACGAGCGTAGGTTCGCCGCGCTTCATCGCGGCGCGTGTTGGCCTTGAACCAGCCCGCCAGGCGGCCCAGGATATCGTCGTCGATGCCGAACGTCTGCAGCATCTTCTCATAGACCTGGCCGACTTCGGCGGCGTGCCGCGCGTAGGAGTGCAGCTCGGCGACGTAGTACCAGAGCTGACGCGCCGCGGCCTTGGCAGCGTCGTCCTTAAGCTCGTTGGGCAGGCGCTGTTGAATGTACGCGACCGCCGCAGCGGCCAGTTTGTCGCCTCGCTCCTTGGTTTCGGCGACGCCGGTCATTTCCCAGAGCGGCGACCGGGCATAGTACCAGATTGCGTAGGGCATCTCCGCCTCGGTGTTCGACGTCGCCAGCGCCTTGACCGCGTCGTCGAACGCCCCGGAAAGGAAATCATGCACCGCCAGTTGCCGCGAGGCGTTGGCGCAGTGCGGCGCCGTCTCGGGCGTCCGCATGGTGTCGAAAGTCAGGTCCTTCCACAACTCGACCTGGCGAGCGGTGTCTTTCTGCGTGCCGGCCATTTCGATCAGGTCGAGCTTGGCCAGCACGGTCACCAGGTGCTTGGGATGGCCGGCGATGACCGCGGCGTAGGTCTTCTTCGCCTTTTCGACTTCACCCATGTCCTTGTAGGTCTTGCCGATCAGGTACGACGCCGAAACGGCTTCCGGCGAGTCGGGCCAGTAATCGAGGATCGACTGGTAGCCGTCCTTGATCGCCGTGTTCAGCTTCCGCAGGTTCGTCTGGCAGAGTCCCCACTTGAGCTGGGCGTAGGCCGCGCCCTCGCTGGTTTCATAAAGAGAAAGGAATTTCTCGTACTCCGCCAGGGCCACCTTCCAGTTCTGCTCGCGGTAGTACTTCTCGGCGATGTCGAGCTGGTAGCGTTCCGCCTCGCGGAGCCGCGCCCAGCGCTCGACGGGCAGCTCGTCGAGGGCCGCACGGCAGGGCGTGGCGGACGCGGACAAAAAGCAGAGCAAGGTCAACAGGCAGCGCCAGCACGGGGCGCGGAACGAGGAGCGCGGAGTATGGAGCGCGGGGAATGGAGCGGGGACCACCCAGCGCGGAACGTGAAAAGTTGCATACTTTGCTCCGCGTTGGGCGTTCCGCGTTCCGCGTTCGTCCGGCGTTCGATCGACCACTTCTCTCGATCCGAATTCGCTCATTTCTTTTGCCTCGCCTCGAGCCATTTGTTGTACTCCGCGTGCGCGTAGAAGATCACGTTCGTGCCAAGCTGATAACAGGCTTCCCAAATCTCCGGCTTCACGCCCGAGTGGTCGTCGGTCCAGGCGTCACCGATGTCACCCGGATGATAATAACAAACCCAGCGGCCATCGACCTTCCAACCCCAGGCGTCCTTGCCACCGTGCGGCGCGACGTAGGGCAGAAAAGGGATCGCAAAGGGTACATGGTGAATCACGTCGTCCAGCGGCACTCGCACCGGGTCGACGTCGGGCAGCACCTGCCGCACCATGGCGAAGAACTGGTTGTGAAAGTGGTAACTGCCGCCGTTGTCGCCGAAGATCATGCCTTGCTTTTCGAGCAGGTACTCGCGCAGCGTCTTGGCCTCCGATTTCGACAGCGTGATGTTTCGTTGTCCGGTGAGGTAGACCAAGGGCGGGCTCTTGCCGGTCGCGAAATTCCCCAGCTCAGATACGGTCCGCGACTCGGTCCGCTCGGCCACGGCGTGACTGGTGCGCACGCCGTATTCGATGAGCATGTTCAGGTCGGCCCCTACGCCGAAATCCTGGTCCCAGTCGCCGCCGGCGTACTCCAAGCGGATGAAGCGGACCTTGCCGCGGCCCGTGCCACCCGAA
>DATLQY010000685.1:0-7158 GCA_035534975.1 Pirellulales bacterium | reverse complement strand
GGGTTGTCGGCCGGAACTATGGGGTTGGCCGCTTCATGGATCGCTTGAACTGCGGTCTGGAGAAAGCTGCCGCTGAGGAAGGCGAGGAAGCCGCCCACGACCGATGAGGAGATGCCCGCGACGATCACCCCGGCGAAACCGCTGCGCTCCCAGGAACCTAGCGCGAAGACGATCGTGCCCAGCGAGCCGCCCACAAGTACGCCGAGCAAAGCCAAAACCAAAGGCGCGGTGCCCAGGCGGGCGGTTTGGCAGAGCCGTGTGGCCGGCGCGAAGTGGTGCCGCTGGCCGCCTCTTTCGCCAGGGGACTCACGCCCACCGCCCGCCAAGTCGGTGTCCGGCTCGAAGTGGTGCGGCGGGCCGCCGATGCGGCTCCCCCAGGCATTGGCCACCACGTGGGCCGCCGCGAGGACCACGAACCACACGATCACCGCTTGCCAGACCGGACCCACCTTGCCAAGCACGGCGAAGAACGCGGCGAATGCGGCCACCCAGAGCAACATGGCGCGCAAGCCGAACTGGAAACGCGTGGGCGCGTTTTGGCGTTCGTCGTCGGTGGTGAGCCGATGTGTCATGTTCGTCTGGTTACGAGGCAATGTCTTTGAGCGATCCGTCGTCATTTTCTCATACTATCATAATAGCGGCTCAGGGCACGGACTCGCTGCACCTGGTAGGCCACGGCGGCCCCCATCACAATCAAGCCGGCCACGAAGTAGATGTAATCGTCGTGGTTGAGAGGCACATCCCGCTTCAACTCGGGACGCCAAAAGTGGTAGTGGACCACCAGCGCGACGTAGGCCAGGGCGGTCAGGGCCGTCATGAACCAAACCAGCCGCACTCGAAACCAAAGCCCGGCACCGACGACCAGCAGAGGAAAAACGATCAGGAGCGGGCTGACGGGACCATCTCCAATGAACAGCAGCAGGAACAGCGCGAGCACGTCGACCGCGCCCCAGGCGAAGGGGACCGCGATTTGCGAATCGGGCCGCCGCATCAGCCGTTGAAAAACCACCGACGCCGCCGCCCAGCCCACCACGATCGCCGTCACCTGGTAATGGAATTTCCAATCCCAAAGATGTAATCCCCAATAGTTGACCGCTTCGACAAGATAGAACGGGGCCAGCGCGCCTAGCCGCGAGGCGAGCGCCGGCTCCCGCCGCGCCCAACGTCGAAATCGCTGCCAGGCGCCCGCCGCGCGGGCTTCGACGATATCTCCCTGTAAGTACCGCTCCAGGTCGTCGGCCAGCGCCTGGGCCGAAACGTAGCGGTTGCTGGGCGCCTTTTCGAGGCACTTGAGGCAGATCATGGCCAGCGAACGAGGGACCGCGCGGTTCAACTGCCGGGGGTGCGTCGGCTCGCGCTCCAGTACCTGGATCAAGACGTCAATGGGGCTTTCACCCACGAACGGGGGCCGGCCGGTGAGCAGCTCGTAGAACACTGCCCCCAGGCTGTAGACGTCGGCCAGCGGCGTCACGCCCCCTTTCCCAGCGGCTTGCTCCGGGGCCATGTAGCTGGGCGTTCCGGCCACCACCCCGGTCGCCGTCAGGCCGTCTTTGGCATCGCGAAGTTTGGCCAGTCCGAAGTCGGTGACGTAAGGCTGGCCGTCGGCGTCGAGCAGGACGTTCGACGGCTTCAGGTCGCGATGGATCACGCCCTGGCGGTGCAGGTATTCGACGGCCCGTGCCAGGCTGGCGACAAGCCGCGCGGCGGTTTGAGGATCGACTGGCCCGAGCGCCGTAAGCGCCGAGAGGTTGCTGCCTTCGATGTAGTCCATCGCCAAGTATGGCTGCCCGCCGACTTCGCCCGAGTCCAAGAGCCGGACGATGTGCGAGTGTTTCAAGCCGGCGGCGGCCTTGGCCTCGGCGGCGAAGCGCCGAACCTGTTCCGGCGAGGCCAAATGGCTGGCGAGAATCATCTTGATCGCCACGGTGCGTCCGAGGCTTTTTTGGCGGGCTTTGAAGACGACCCCCATGCCGCCGCGGCCCAACTCGCCCAGCAACTCGTAATCGCCAAACTGCGACCGACGCGCCGGCGTGCACCCGCTTTCCGCCGGCGCCTCGCCCCCGCCGGTGAGCGTGCGCGCGTCGGCGAGCGCGAAGTCGGGCGGGGCAGGCCGTGCAAACCGATCGAGCGCGTCGAGGCAGTCGAAGGCCCTGGCCAGATCGGGCCGTTCCCGCAGCAGGACGTTACGGTTCGACGGCGCGCCCCGCTGCAATCCGTCGAGGTACTCGGCCAGCACCTCGAACGAGGCTTGATCGTCGGCGGTGCCGTCAGGTTCGTCGTGCGTCATGTCCGCGTCAAGTCATCGTTGAACGTCGAGTCGCACAAGTCTCAATTCGAATCGCCCATCGTCGCATCCAATTCCTGCCGCAGCTTCTTGATCGCACGTGCCCAGAGCATCTGCACCGCGGGGCGCGAGCGGCCCATCCGCTCGGCCACCGCGTCGAAGGTGAGCCGCTGGAGGTTCCGCAGCACGATCACCTCGCGATGGTCGGACGAGAGCCGTTCGAGCGCCTCGGTGAGCTGCAAGTCGCGGTCGCGGCAAATCAATTGCTGGCTGGGGGTGGCATCGCGCGCGGCCGGCTCGGCGGCGCCGAATGCCCGGGAGTCGTCGGTCGAATGGCGCAGAGGCACCTCGAGTCGCGCTTGACGTTTCTGCGTTCCGCGGAAGTGACGCACCAGGTCGGCCGCGTTGTTCAAAAGGATGTGCCGCAACCAGGCCAGCCACTCGGCCTCGGTCCGTCCCTCGAAGCGGTCGAAATCTCGGTGTGCTTCGAGCAGCGACTGCTGCACCAGGTCGGAAGCGTCGACCTTGGCTTGCATCCAACTTTCGAGTTGGGCCTGGGCCACCAGCCCCAAGTAACTCCGGCACGATTGAAATAGTCGCTCGCGCGGCGCCGCATTGCCCTCACGCGCAAGCGCCAGAAGATCGTCGATCGTGGCGTGTTCGGCGCTTTCCATGACGCTGACTCGTCGGCGGCAAACCCTTGAGGCCGGTCTTTAGCTAGTCTAGCGAGCGGGCCGGCCATTTACCATGCTGGCGAATTCAGCCCAGTCCGGTTACAATGGCTGTATCGTACCGAAATACCCTCCCGCGAGGCGCGGCGTTTGCTCAATCGCGGTCTTCCTCGCTTTTCAATTTTCCACCGCACGAGGTTTTCGCGATGCTCAACTGGCTGACCACTCTGGCGGCGATTGCTTCCCTATTATGGACCGCCGGTCTAGGTGCCACTGAAACGGCCTTGAAGCCCGGCACACAGTTGCTCTACCGCGGGGGTGTGGCCGAGTTGCAGGCCGGCCGCTCGCCGGGCGAGCCGTCGAAGACGTTCGATCTGACGCTTTGGGTGGCGGAGGCGAACGAGTCGGGCACGAAATTCTATTGGCTCGTGGACGAGCGAGGCCAGGGCCACTGGCCCTGGCCGGAACGCTTCGGCGAGTGGTCGCTCGACGCCGAGGGCCAGGCCGCGGGTGTGCCCGGCCCGGCGCTGCTCTACGAATACGGCGGCGGACGTAGCGTAATTCCCTTGGTGACACCGCTCGTCATCGTGCCGGCGCCACCCGCCGTCGACGTGGCCTGGGAGCGCGACGACTTGACGTTTCGAATCGACGGCGAGAAGAAGATCTCCGGGCGCGAAACGTGGCAAGTGCAGACGAACGACAAATTCGGACTCAAACGGACGCTCTGGCTCGATCGATCGTCGCCGTTGGTGGTAGGCTGCGACGAGCGGGTGTTCATGAACCAGGGGACGGAGTACCGCTTGCAGTTGCGTCTGACGGCCGCTGGGCCGTTGGCGGCCGACGAATGGGCGGCGGCACAGTCGAGCTTCGCGGCCATGCTCGCGCTGCGCGGCAAACTGAACCGTCCGCCCAGGACCGAGGAAGAGACATGGACCCATGAACAACGGCAAGCGTTGGCGGAACATTTGCCGTCGGCCGAAAAGTCGGCATCGACCGGGCCGTTGTCAAAGATCGTCCGGGCGGCGGCACGCGATCTGCATCTGCAAGCGGGGCGGGCCGACGCGGTGGCCGAACTGAGCGCCAAGTTCGAAGGGAAAGAAGTCGGCAAATTCGCGGCCGCCGGACTGGGCCCCGATACGCTGACGAACGAGGACCTGAAAGGGAACGTCACGGTGCTTCATTTCTGGGACTATCGCCACGAACCTCTTGAAGAACCCTACGGCCAGGTCGGTTACCTGGAGTTCCTTTACAGCCGTCGCAAGGCCGAAGGCGCCAAGGTCTACGGCATCGCGGTGGATGGACGTTTGAATGATGAGGCGACTCGGGGGACAGTCGCGGCGGGAGTGCGCAAGCTCAAGGGTTTTATGAACCTCAGTTACCCGATCGTGCTTGACGGCGGCAGCCTGATCAAGCAATTCGGCGACCCAAGACTCGCGGGGGCCACGTTGCCGCTCGTCGTCGTCGTTGGACCGAACGGTAGGATCGTCCATTATCATGTCGGTCATTACGAGGTCGACCGGCAGGCCGGGCTGAAGCAACTCGACGACGTGGTCGAGCAGGCACTGAAGGACGAGAAACGCGACTGAGTTGGTCGCAAGTCTTTCGCGAACCGGTGTTTGCGCTACAGCAGCCGGGCGTGGCGGAATTCGTTGGAATTCCGACCGTGGCGGCCCAAAATCGGAGCTCTTACGCTTTTCCGCCGCAGAAGCTCCAACGGTCCTTCCACACCATCCTTCGAAATCCGGTCACCCAAAATCCGGAAAATCGTTGCGGTCGATGTAGCGGGAAGTTATTCTGCGAAATGGGGTCTGATTGGTGCGTTGGCGCGCCAAGGGGTGCTCATCCTCATTTCGGTTTGCGACGATAGTCGCGGTTCTTCACTTGGGAAGGCGTTTCATGATGTTTGGCAAATCGGCCGGAAATGGCAACTCGCCGCGATCGAAGCGCAGGGGTAAGTGGCGAGTGGGACGGCACGGCGGATCTGCCAGCGCGCTCGCGCGTCGCTCAATGCGACTGGAATCGCTCGAACAACGTAGTTTGCTGTCGGTCTCCGCGCCCGGTTCGTTCACCGTGCCCCCCAACGACCCGCTGTTTCCGCACGAATGGAACCTGCACAACATCGGCGGGTCGAACGGTGTGAAGGGCGCCGATGCGAACGTCGAGCCGGCATGGCTGCAAGGCGACACGGGCCAGGGCGAGGTGATCGGCATTGTCGACACCGGCGTTTACGCCGCGCATCCCGACCTGGCTCCGAATTACGACGCGGCGCTCAGCTACAACTTCCTGGAGAGCAATCCTAACGCCACTCCTCCCGCGCCGATCGGAACCACGGGAAATGATGAAGGCACCGAGGTCGCGGGCGTTGCCGCGGCCGCCGGGAACAACGGCATCGGCCTTGCGGGCGTCGCTCCCAATGCGTCGATTGCCGGCATCCGCTTGATCGGCGGTACCGTGGCTCCGCAAACTTTCGCCAATGCGATGGAATTCGACGATCAACAGATCGACATTTACAACAACAGTTGGAGACCCGGCGGCGCGCTACCCGTCAACGTGGACAACTCGGGAGTCCTTGCCCTGCAGGATCCGCAGTATATGGCGGCCATTCAGGCCATTAAGGACGCCGCGACCAACGGCCGCGGCGGACTGGGGAGCGTTTACGTTTTCGCGGCGGGCGACGGAAACCAGTTTCAAAGCGATGTGAACTACAATGATTACGCCAACTCACGGTTCGTCATCGCCGTCGCGGGCGTCGATGACGCCGGCAAGCAGGCCCTCTATTCCGATCCCGGAGCGGCGCTGCTGGTAAGCGCACCAACCGGCAGCGACGTCCAGGGCGGAGGAAGCGAGCGCGGCGTCCCCACCACCGACGTCATCGACAACAACAATACCACCCCCAGCACGCTCAAAGCCAGCTATCTTACCGATGGCAGCAACGGTTTCACCGGGACCGAAGCGGCCGCGCCGGTAGTATCGGGCGTGGTCGCCCTGATGCTCGCGGCCAACCCCAATCTGAGCTATCGCGACGTGCAAATGATCCTGGCCGAGTCGGCCACCAAGAACGACCCCACCGACCCGGGTTGGACGACGAACCACGCCAGTTTCACGACGGACGGCGTCAACTTCACACCCTACCACATCAACAACAAGTACGGCTTCGGCGAGGTCAACGCCGCGGCCGCCGTCAACTTGGCCAGAAGTTGGACGCCGCTCCTGCCCCAACAGCAGGTCTCGACGGGTACGATCAATGTCAACCAGCCCGTGCTCCCTGGTGTCGCCGGAGGCGAAAGCTCCGCGGTCACGCTTTCGGGCGTCAATCTCCATGTCGAGCGCGCCGATCTGACGCTCACGACGACCGGCGCAGCTCGCGGTGACTTGACTGTCACGCTGACCTCGCCCAGCGGCACTCAGTCGGTGCTGGCCGCCACGCGAACGACCGATGTCGCCGGCGACTACACTAATTGGGTATTCGACACGACTCGCGACTGGGGCGAGAACGCCTCGGGCACGTGGACGGTCCAGGTGTCGGACCCGGTCGTGGGCGGCGCGACGAACACGTTCGTCAGTTGGAGCTTGAACGTCTATGGCACCCCGCACTACGCCCCGGTGGCCCAGGACACGACGGTGACGACGAAAGAAAACCAGCTCCTCGGCCTCAACCTGCTGGCCGACACCTTCGACTCCGAGACCGGCACTTCCTTCGGCGGCATGGTGGTCCCGAGCTCGCTCGCCGTCACGCAGCCCGCCCATGGCACCGCGGTGATCGACCCGAATACCGGCCTGGTGACGTACACGCCCGCCGCGAATTTCTTTGGCACCGACTCGTTTACCTACACAGTATTGGACAATTTCGGCGACATTTCGCGATCGGCGGTCGTGACCGTCAACGTGCAGAAGGTCGACCAGCCGCCTTTGGTCGTCAACGTCGTGGCCATCGTAGTCCCGGGCCATTCGGTGCAAATTCCCGTGTTGGCCAACGCTGTGCCGGGCAACAGCGCCATCAATCCCTCGACGGTGACGATCGTCAGCCCGCCCAGCTTTGGCACGGTGTCCGTCAACACGGCGGGAGTGGTCACCTATACGCCCGGCGCCGGCTTTGTCAGCAGCGACAGTTTCACCTACGACGTACAGGACGTCAACGGCGGCGTTTCGAACGTGGCCACGGTCACGGTCCTTCGAAACTTCCCGGCCCCGACGGCCGTCAAC
>DATLQY010000684.1:0-5919 GCA_035534975.1 Pirellulales bacterium | reverse complement strand
AGGCGTTGGGAGTTAGGCGTTTGGAAAACGACGAGGTTAGAGGGTTAGCCGCGGATTGACACGGATTCACACGGATGATTTTTCTGAATCGGCGCCAAATCGACACCATCCGCGGTTACCCCCCAGCCCTTCCTTTTGTCTTTCGTGTGTTTCGTGTGTTTCGTGGTTGGTCCGTCGGCAAGCCAAATGGTCAATCGTCAGAGCGTTTTGTGGTCTGGACAAGGAAGAGTCCCACGCAAAGGCGCTAAGTCGCCAAGAACTCTCTCCGCATCCGTGTTGATCGGTGTTCATCCGTGGCTCAAAAAAATGTCCGTCGGCACGCTCGTCGTTCTCCGTGGCTACGGTTCCAACAACCAAGAACATCTTCTTTCTTTGCGGCTTGGCGCCTTGGCGTGGGACTCCCGCCATGCGTGTTCGTTCGTGTCGATCCGTGGCCGGGTCATCGGTCGTTGGTCATTTGTTGTCCACGTGCCTGCGTTTCTCCGGGCGGCGACGCAACGGTGATCGCACATTATTTTGGTCTCTATAAGGATCTCTGCACTCAGGGTCGAAAATCTCCCAGTTTTTTTTCCCAATGATGCGAAAAAAAATGAAACGCTTCCTGGTCAACGGGAATCAGAAGAACGAGGAAGGTGATCCACAGATTTTCCAGATTGCGCAGATTGTGGCCTCATTACTTTGCGCCTTGGCGCCTTTGCGTGAGACGCCCCCGTCCGTGTTGGTCCGTATTTTTCCTGGGCCTGGCCGAATTGTTACAGCGCGAGCCGCATGCCCATGCCTATTTGATGCTGCAGGACGACGTGGTGTTCTGCCGCAACCTTCGCGCCTACCTTGAAGCGACGCTATGGCCGGCCGAGCGCGTGGGACTGGTCTCGCCCTATTGCCCGGCCCCGTATGTGCGCCGCAATTCCGGCTGGCACGAGGTGGCCGCCGGAGAAAACCTCATAGGCGCCGTGACCTACGTCTTTCCGAACGCCGCCGCGCGGCTCTTGCTCGCCGACCCGCGTGTGGTGAACCATCGCCAACGCGGCGCGGCGAACGGGCCGAAGGACATCGACAGCGTGGTTGGGCGTTGGGCCGGCGAGGGCCGGCTGCCGGTCTTTTACCACACGCCCTCGCTCGCGCAGCACATCGGCGGCACTTCGGTGATTTGGCCAGGGGCCGCCAACGACGGCGTGCGCCGCGCCGCCGACTTCGTCGGCGAGGACTTCGACGCGACCGCATTCGTCGGCGGGAACCGCTCCCATTCGCTTTCGGCCGCGAAGTAGCGTGGCCGACGATTGCCTTAGCGGTTACCGGCGCCCGACGCGGGACCGTGCTTTCACCTGGGCGAGCACACGCGGCCACAAACCCAACGAGGATCGGCGCGGGGCCGAGGCAAGCAGAAACGGACTTGCAATGGGTATCCCCGCCGCCGACAATGGCAGCATGAAACCCATCCGAGTTTCATCCGTGTTTCATCTGTGGCTTGTGCCCCATCGTCATTTCCCCGCGGGCTTGGCGTTGCTTGGCCTGGCGTTCACGGCCGGGTGTTACCAAAAGAAAGCCGCGACGGCGAAGTCGACGGCGCCGGCGAAAGTGGAAACGATCGCCCAGGAAGCAAAGCTGAATACGATCGTGCTCACGGCCGAAGCCGAAAAGCGATTGGGCATCGAAACGGCGGCGGTCGATCGCCGCGCGGTCGAAAGGCGGCGGACGTGGGGTGGCGAGGTGACCCTGCCGACCGGCGCGTCGATCATCGTTTCGGCCCCATTCACCGGCACCTTACAGCCGCCCAAGGAAGGCACGTTGCCGTTGGTCGGCGCGCTGGTCCGGCGCGCGGAGCCGATGGCGGTGCTCGTGCCGCTGTTGTCGCCCGAGCGCGATTTGCTCACGGCCGAAGGCCGCATGCGGTTGGAAGAGTCGCGCGCGGACGCCGACGGAAAAGTCGAACAGGCCCTGGTGCAGGTCGAGGCGGCCGAGAAGGAGCTGTCGCTGGCCGAAAAACTGCTGCGCGAAAAAGCCGGCACGAGGCGCGCCGTCGATCAGGCCCGAGCGCTCTTGGAATTGGCACAAAAGGGGCACGAAGCGGCCGTCAAGCGACAGAAGCTCCTCAACCTCGACGCGCCCGACGCCGCCGATTCGACGCTGACGCCGCTGGCCATCGAGGCGCCACAGGACGGCGTGCTCAAAGCGGCGCTGGCGGCCGAGGGGGAGACCGTCCCCACCGGCGCGCCGCTGTTCGAAGTGCTGAATTACGCAAAGGTTTGGATCAAGGTGCCGGTCTACGTGGGCGAGGAGGCCGAAATCGTCGCTGACCGGCCGGCCCAGGTGGGGAGCCTGGCGCAAGCACCGGCCGGCGCCGTTTTCGCCGCGCGGCCGGTGCCCGCTCCGCCCACCGCCACGGCCCTCGCGGCGACGGTCGACCTCTATTATGAGCTCGACAACCCCAACCGAGCGTTCCGTCCCGGACAGAAGGTGGGTGTCACGCTCGTGCTGGCAGGCCAGGATGAAAACCTCGTCGTCCCTTGGTCGGCGGTGGTCCACGACATTCAGGGCGGCAGTTGGGTCTACGAAAGGACCGCGCCTTTGACCTACGTGCGCCGGCGCATTGAGGTGCGGTTCGTGGACGGCGCCGATGCCGTTTTGGGCCAAGGACCCGCTCCGGGAGCAGAGGTGGTCACCGAAGGCGCCGCCGAGATGTTTGGGGCCGAATTCGGGTTCGGGAAATGAGTGTCCCTAAACAAACGCCAGCGCGGTCTGAGGCCGCGACTAAATACGATCGAAGAATTCACCCGGATGGGACCAATTACCCTCGTTCCCACGCTCCGCGTGGGAACGCAAGACCGGACGCTCCGCGTCCCTGTTGAGCGTGCGTCATTGCCCGCGACGGGGCCGCGGAGCGGCCGAAGAGACGTGCCCACGCGGAGCGTGGGAACGAGTGACTTAGGCGACTGAGATTGCGGAATCCAAAATCCAATTTCCAAAATGTAGATGACCTGGCTCATTTCAAGCTCCCTGCGTCTCCGTGTGATCGTGCTGGCCGCGTCGATCGCGCTTTTGGTTTTCGGGCTGCGCACTCTGCGCACGACTCCGTTGGACGTGTTCCCCGAGTTCGCTCCACCCTTGGTCGAAATCCAGACTGAGGCGCCGGGACTGTCGACGGAGGAAGTCGAGAGCCTGGTGACCATGCCGCTGGAAAACGTGCTCAACGGCACGCCCTGGCTGAAAACGATCCGCTCCAAAAGCGTGCTGGGGCTTTCGAGCGTGGTGCTGATCTTCCAGCAGGGGACCGACCTGATCCGCGCGCGCCAGCTCGTGCAGGAGCGGCTGGCGACCGAGGCCGGACGGCTGCCCGCCGTCGCCAGGCCGCCGGTGATGCTCTCGCCCTTGTCGTCGACCAGCCGGGTGATGAAAATCGGCGTCAGCTCGGGCAAACTGTCGCAGATGGAGCTCAGCGAGCTGGCCCGTTGGACGATCCGGCCGCACCTGATGGCCGTGCGCGGCGTGGCCAACGTGGCGATCTGGGGGCAACGCGACCGGCAGTTTCAGGTCCTGGTCGATCCCGACCGCTTGCGGAGGCACGAGGTTTCGCTCGACGCCGTCCACAAGGCGGCCGCCAGCGCCACGCTCCCCGATAACGGCGGTTTTCTCGACAGCCCCAACCAGCGGCTGGCAATCCGCCACTTGTCGAGCATCACCAGCACCGACGAGCTGGGGGGCGTGGTGGTCGATTTCCGGCAGGGCGCGCCGCTACGGCTGCGCGACGTGGCCGACATCGTCGAGAACTTTCCGGCCCCGATCGGCGACGCCGTGATCAACGACGGACCCGGCTTGCTCTTGATCGTCGAGAAACAGCCCTGGGGCAACACGTTGGAGGTCACGCGGCAAGTCGAAAAGGCGCTCGACGATCTCAAGCCGGGGCTCAAGGACGTCGACGTCGACCCCACGATTTTTCGCCCCGCCACGTTCATCGAGCGTTCGCTTCACAACCTCTCGCGCGCCATGCTCGTCGGCTGCGGCCTGGTGATCGTGATCCTGGCCGCGTTCCTGTTCGACTGGCGGACCGCATTGATCAGTATCACGGCCATCCCGCTTTCGCTGGTGGCCGCCGCGCTCACGCTGCACTACGCCGGCGAGACGATGAATACGATGGTCCTGGCCGGACTGGTGATCGCGCTGGGCGAGGTCGTGGACGACGCGATCATCGACGTCGAGAACATCCTACGGCGATTGCGGCTGAACCGCGTGGCGGCGCAGCCGGCCCCGGCCTTCAACGTGGTGCTGGCCGCGTCGCTCGAAGTCCGCAGCGCCGTCGTCTTCGCCAGCCTGATCGTGATCCTGGTGTTCGTGCCGGTCCTGTTTCTCGACGGCCTGGCGGGCTCGTTCTTCCGGCCGCTGGCAGTGTCGTACATCCTGGCCATCAGCGCATCGCTTTTGGTGGCGTTGACGGTCACGCCGGCGTTGTCGCTGGTGCTGTTGCCCGGCGCGCCCGAGCGGCACGCACCCCAGCGGCACCGTGACGCGCCGCTGGCGCGGCTGCTGAAGCGCGTCTACCGGGCGGTCCTGCCCTCCCTGGTCGCCAGGCCCGTCTGGGCGATCGCGTGCATCGCCGTGATGTTCGGCCTGACGGGTTGGGCCTTCCTTGGGCTGGGAAAGGAGTTCTTGCCCAACTTTCAAGAAACCGATTTCCTGATGCACTTCGTCGAGAAGCCGGGCACGTCGTTGGAGGCCATGCGTCGGATCACGATCCGCGCCAGCCGGGAGCTGCGCGGGATCGAGGGCGTGCGCAACTTCGGCTCGCACATCGGCCGGGCCGAAGTGGCCGACGAGGTGGTGGGTCCGAACTTCACGGAGCTTTGGATCAGCGTCGATGAAGGCGTCGACGTGCCGGAAACGATGGCCAAGGTTTCGGAGGCGATCGAGGGCTACCCCGGGCTGAAGCGTGACGTGCTGACGTACCTCAAGGAGCGGATCAAGGAGGTGCTCACCGGGGCCTCGGCCGCGATCGTGGTGCGAATCTACGGCTACGACATGGACGTGCTCCGCAAGAAGGCCGAGGAGGTCCGCAGCGAGATCGCCGAGGTCGAAGGGGCGCAGGACCTCCAGGTCGAGTCCCAAGTGCTCGTGCCGCAGGTGCAGGTGCGGCTCTATCCCGAGGCGGCGGCGCGCTTTGGGCTTTCGCCCGGCCAGGTCCGCCGCGCGACGACCACGCTGGTGCGCGGGGCGAAGGCGGGCGAGGTCTACCGCGACCAGAAATCGTTCGACGTCGTCGTTTGGGGAGTGCCCGAACTGCGGACCGACGTCAACGCGCTCTTGCGGCTGCCGATCGAGACGCCGCTGGGCGGTTACGTGCCGCTGGGCGACGTGGCCGACGTGCAAGTCGTGCCGGCACCCAACGAGATCAAGCGCGAGCACGCCTCGCGGCGCATCGACGTGACTTGCAACGTCAAAGGACGCGACCTGGGCTCGGTGGCTCAGGAAATCGAGCGGAAGGTCCGCACGCTCGAATTCGACCACGGTTACCACCCCGAGTTCCTGGGCGAGTACGCGGCGCTCGAGGAATCGCGACGCCGGCTCTATGCCCTGGCCGCGATTTCGCTGGTGGGGATCGTGCTGCTGCTGCACGTCGATTTCCAGTCGCTGCGACTGACGCTCCTGGTGTTGTTGACGATCCCTTTTGCGCTGGTGGGCGGCGTGGCGGCCGTCGAGCTGGCCGGCGGCGTGCTCTCGCTCGGCTCGCTGGTCGGCTTCGTCACCGTGCTGGGGATCGCCGCGCGCAACGGTATCATGCTCGTCAGCCATTACCGGCACTTGGAGACCGAGGAGGGGGAACCGTTCGGCCTGCCGCTCGTGCTGCGGGGGGCGGAAGAGCGGCTCACGCCGATCTTGATGACGGCGCTGGCCACCGGGTTGGCGCTGGTGCCATTGGTGGTGGCG
>DATLQY010000683.1:0-3396 GCA_035534975.1 Pirellulales bacterium | reverse complement strand
GAAGCCACCGCGGCTGCCGATGTTTCGAACAAAGCCCTTACGGCGTTCGGAACGAAGGTCCTTCCTTACGAACGGACGCAACCCCTCGGCGGTGATCAGGGTACGTGGATTAACGTTCGGATCGTCGACCAGACTGACTTCAATCGTCGCGAAATCGTCGAGCTTCTCCAAGTCGGCGTTGTCGGCCAGCCGCAGTAGTTTCTCGAAATCGAGCATCGCCAGGAACCGCAGCCGCTTACAGTTCACCTTCACCGTCACGGCCACTGGGCCAGCCTGTCTGTCAATTGAAAGCGTTCCCGTCTTGGGGTCCCAATCGAGGCCGCGCCCGTCCGTGAACTTCTTTCGTCGTCCCGCCAATGCAGCGCCGGTGAACGATACGCAAGCGTCGAGCACTTTGAGTGGTATCGGGATCCCCAGTTGCTCGATGATCCGAAGCTTCGTGGGCGTCGATTCCAGCGAAATTGACGTCGAAAAAACGCGGTCGCTTCCCGACTCGACACGAAGCCGTTGACAGTAACGGGCGAGGGCGAGAAAACCGATCCCCTTGCTCCCAATGCGAAGCCGGCCGCGTTTCGTTCGCTCACCGCTCCAACGACGGCTGCCGCCGCCGATGCGCGTAAAGTCATTTCGGAAATCGAACGGGTTCATCCCGCAGCCATCGTCGGCGACGGTCACGAACGAGAAATCATTGGCGAACTCGACGGCGACTTTCTCCGCGTCGGCGTCGAAGGCGTTACTGATTAGTTCCTTGAGCGCCTTGGCAAACGGCTTGTAGACGCCGGACAGTTCTCGAAGTATGGAGGGATCAATTCCCCCGAGGCGCATGCCGTCCATGTTGCTTCGCCTAGGTTTCGCAGTGCGAGGTAAGGGTGCCAAGGTCATTTTCGGCGTACACGCTTCCGTTCCTGCACGCCGAACGAGCCCAGTCGCCTGACCGTCCGTGGTAAACCGCACAAGAAGGTCAGTTTAGCGGGCTTGGCGAGAGCGTGCAAGATCGGCGCCGCGATGGCCCAGGCGGTTTTCCAAAGCCGTCATGGGAGCTACATTACGGACGGGGCACCATGGCTGATGGGAAGGCCAAGTTGGCCGAGGGGGTGTGCCGCGCCGAAAGAGTGGTTCATTTCGTCGATCAATTCGAGCCGCCGTGCCCTTGAGGGCATTGTCCGATCGGAAACGGCGGGCATCTCGTCGTACGTTCGCCCGTCGAGCTCGCGGCCGGCCTTGCTCTTGCGGACGCCGCCCCACTGTTTGAAAAAGAACGGAACCTGGGCCGCCCGGCACTGTTCGCGGATTGCCAGTACCCAATCCTTCTCCATCGGCCTTGCGCCGGCGCCGCTCTCTCCTCCGACGATTACCCAGTGGATCCCGGCCAGGTCAATTGGTCCGAGCTCCTCCAAGAGCGGCTCGATCGAGAGGAATCGCATTCTTGCGGGTGCTTCCCGGAGGTGCTCGATGCGCGGTAAGCCGTGTTTGCGGTTCTCGACGCTCACGCCCCACCAGATATGTTCGCGCCCGCCCGCCTTGCGGAGGCTGGTTTGCAGCATATCGCGGAGTCGTTCGGACCGCTTGGTGAGTACCTGGTAGGTGTGCCAGTCGGCTGTCTCCATGACCCGGACGGTGGCCATCACGTAGTCGTCGGGGACGTCTATATGGAAAAGGTCGCTCATCGAGTTGACGAAGACCATGTTCCGCTTGGGCCACCGTAGTGGCTCGGCAAGCTTCTCTGGGACCAGCCGCAGGTCGAACCCCTGTTCGTAGGGATGCCCGGCGACGCCGCGAAAGCGTTCAGCGAATGTCTCGGCGTAGCAGTGCGTACATCCCGGGCTGATCTTCGTGCAACCCCTGACCGGGTTCCACGTCGCGTCAGTCCATTCAATGTGCGAGTGTTCACTCATGACGTCGCTGAATCCCAAGGAGTGTGTTCATTAGTATAGAATACGGCTCGACGCCGAATCGGGCAAGGCGATTCTCGACGACAAAGTCCGTATCGAAAACAGGCCACGGGCTTGGCCGCGCTTGCCCCCTCGTTGTTCTACACATCTTTTGTAGCGACCGGATGCCGGTTTGCCCCGTTCACGGGGCTTCCGCGCAGCGGTATTCGGCCCCGCGTTTACGCGGGGTTCGCACACCGCGCCACTTGTCTTTCTTCCAGCCCCGTTCACGGGGCTTCCAGGATGGCTCAAGCCAAGCAAATGGTAAGCCCCGTAAACGGGGCTGAATACAAAATAACGTGCTCCCATTTCCCGCGGCATGAATGCCGGGGCTATGACCGCTTCGCGGGATGCCCCGTAAACGGGGCGGTGCATCACTCGCAACTTGCGTAGAGCAAATAGGGCTACCGACCAAGGCTTTCGACCGGTGCCGTGTTGTGGCTGCGCGGCGCCGCTGAGTCAAAGACCGCGGTCGTCGGCCCATGACGATTGCGACGCCGAAGGCACGGTCCGCGAAGCGGAAAGACGTTCCGTCAACTCGCCGAATTGCCGTTCGAGGCGGTCAAGGTCGGCGGTCAAGACGCGGTGCGCGTGCCAGACCAGGTCGAGCTGCAGCACCAGGCCGATCAGCAATCCGAGTAGCCCGGTCAAGGCGACCGGCAAGCCGAGGTTCCATAGGTCGCCGCGCTTGCCGACGATCGACCAGCCTGTCAGGACGGCGCCGCAAGTGAAGACCGCCAGGCCACCCGCCAGAATCGTCCAGGCCATGAATGCAATCAGCGGCTTGTTGCGACGAAGCGCCGCGCCTGGCGATGAACGGTCAATCGACCCGCTCTTGCCGGCAACCGCCGAACCACCGCGCGGCGCGTCGAACCGCCGCTCGTCGTGCGCCGCGGCCAAGGATAAGTTGAAACCAGGTCCCGTGAGAATCCGCTCGACGTGCCGCAACTGCTCGTCGAGCGCCCATGTCTCGAACCCGGCCAACGGGTTGACGTCCGCGGGAATCCGGTCCATTTC
Organism: Pirellulales bacterium; assembly: GCA_035534975.1. Taxonomy (GTDB): domain Bacteria; phylum Planctomycetota; class Planctomycetia; order Pirellulales; family JAICIG01; genus DATKSN01. Next base: position 448 of record DATLQY010000683.1, on the reverse strand, counting down.
GTCGGACGGTCGGGCGCCGCCGTCGTTGGCCAGGGCGTCGGTCGCTCCGGGCGCCGGAAGCACCACCGTGCCGCAACGGATACAGCACATGGGCCGATCGTGCCTCTCACCGTCCGGCGAGGGCGAAGCCACGCCGGGGACATCCTGTCGGCAAGTGGTACACCACATAGGCAAATGGCGTGGAATGGGAAAAGGCGCGCAAGTCGCGGGATTCTGACACAGCCCTATCATCGGCCGCATGGGGTGTGAATCTGTAGCGGTTTCGCAAGCTTTGCCGACGCGGGAAAGTTTTCCGAGAGGCCAAAGTTATCCACAGATGACTTAGCGCGGCGAAGCCGCAGCCAAAAGAGGTTCATTTGGAAGCTGCGCCTGGTGCAGCGCGTGGGATGGCGCAATAGCTTGTGTCGGAGGGAGGGAAGGCCAACGCCTGTTCGTAGGCAACGTCTAC
>DATLQY010000682.1:0-3411 GCA_035534975.1 Pirellulales bacterium | reverse complement strand
TGGATGGGCAGGTACTGTCCGATCGCGCGCAGCTCGAATTGGTGCTCCAACAGCCGCTGCATTTCAATGTTGTAACCCCCACCAAAGCCGCCGCCGAACCCGCCACCGTAACCGCCGCCGTAACCGCGTCGCCCGCCGTACGGCCCATAGCCGGCGCTGGTGTACGCGGCGTAGACTGCGCGGCCGCCGCTGTAGCGGTCGTTGCTGCTGAAATTGCCCGGCCGCGCGCCGTACACGCCCCGCACGCTCGGCGACTGGTGCGCTCGGCCTCCGACGGTCAAGCCGGGTTGCATGTGATGGCTGGGCTGGTGGGAGGGCGCGGCGTGTGTGGCACTGCCGGCGTGCTGGCCGGCCTGTGCGGGGAGCGCGTCGAACAAAAACAACGAGACGATCAATGCGGTGAAGGGGATAAGGGGATACCGAGGAGATGTGGGGATGGTTTTTTCGGCGGTGTGTTTCATGGTGGTGTGCCTCGTGTGGAGTTTCTCTATTCTACTTTGACACCGCACGCGGTGCGCAGGTTTCGCCACGCGAAACAGAATTGGCCGATTCTCGCGGCTCCAGGTCGGATTTTGCGGTTTATACGGCGCGAAGGTTGGAAACCTGCCGCACGATGAGGCTCGACCCCGTAGCGGAATTCGTGAGAATTCCGACCCGTGGGGTGCAATTCGTTGCGGAGGTGAAAGGCAGGTTGGAAACCTGCCGCACGATGGGGGCGCACGAATTGGTTTATCCGGCGCGAGACAGTTTCGCCATACGGTTCAGGGCTTGCTTCAACACCGACGTGCGATCGCTCGCCGAAGCGTGTTCGTTGGAGCGGGAGGCCCCATCGTGCGATGCAAACAGTCCTCCCGTGGCGAACGGCTTGTGGCAAGTCTGCCGCGACAGCCCACGCGGAAGTGGGGCCGTCGGGCGTGGCTTGGCGGTCTGCCACGGACTGGCGGCCAAAGCCAACTCGGTGATCGTCGGGCCGGCATGATCAATTTCGCCGTTGCCGGCCAGGTACAGTGCCTGCGATTCGGCCAACTCCAACGCCGCGCGCTCTGCGACCGCGTCGCCCGCCAGGTACAACCCCACGAACGCCTTGGTTTCGCCGCACGGCTCGACCGCTTTGAAGAACAGCGACCGCTTGAACGTGCCGCTCGCCTGGGCTGATACGACGACCCAATCGCCGCGCCAATCGGAGGGCACTACGAATCGAAACGAGACCAACTGGATCCCTTCGAACGACGTCACCGCCGAACGCTTCAACTTGAAGAACACGCCGTGCTCGTTTTCCATCGTGCCGCTGGCCACCACGACTTTGCCCGGCGGGATCTTTTTCGAGGTCTCCGTCAACGAGTTGTGGTGGGTGGTGGTGGTGTTGGCACTGGCCGATGGCAGAATCTGGGCGCTCGTCGACGCCTGGTTCGTGCCGCCGCCCCTCGTGAACGAAAAACCGGTGCCTGCCGTCGCGCCCAACGAGCGGGTCGTCTCGGTGGTCTTGGTCACCTGGATACCATCCGCCGCTTCACTTTCGAGTTGCGTCTTGGGCAGAAAATCGACCACCCGCAATCGTTCGCCGGGGCTGGTGATTTCGAACAGCAACTGCTCGATTTGCCGCTCATCGCCTTGCGCCAGCCGCACGGAAATTCGCAGGTTGGCCTCGACCACCTTTTCGTTCGGGTGCATCAGCGCGAAGGCCTGCCCGGTGACGTCGCGGCATTCGACCTGGTAACCCATGTCAAAGTCGACTTTTGGGTGGACGGTGCCGGCTTGAACCGGCGAAACCAGCCAGGCCGTGAGCGCCAAGAAGCAGGACGCGAGAGACTTCGACGCGGCACGTCGAAACGGCCGCGGGGCGGCCGAATCCGCATTCCCATGCAATGCCGACCCGATTCGCGGCCGACCCGAACGAGGCGAAAAGCCGGATTCCTGACCCACGTTAGACCGAGCGTTGAGTTTTTTCATTGCAGGTCACCCTTTTGCTGTCACCTGGATAAGTCTTTCTTTCTACGCGGCGCGAGCCATCGCCGTTCGATTTCTAAAGAAGAGCCTCGCCGGCCGACGGGAAATAGGGCGAATACTTTGACAAAGCCTCCCATTCGCGCCATACTGGCTATATTGCCCGTTCCGTCTTTGTCTTCAATGTCATCGCTATGAAGACCCGAATATCGACAATGCTTGCCGTCGTTTTGTTCACCGCACTTTGGTGTTGGCCCATGTCGCGCGCCTGGGGACAGGCCGCTGACGACGACGAATTAGAAGCGTCCGTCGTCGAGGACGCCGACGACGAGCCCTCGATCGCCTCCGTGAGATCGAAATCGGGCGAATCGGAATACGCGCTCGACGCACAAGAGGATGCTGCGGCACACGCCCCCGGAGCGAAGCCACCGGACGCCGCGGCGGGCGAGCGGCGTCCGGGCGGCGATCCCGCGCTGCGCTACACCGACCCTCGGACCTATCGTTTCAAGGTCGCGGTTCGCATCGAAGCGCCGGAGGATAGCCCGGTGAAGAACGTTGTCGCCGTCGCGCCCATCCCGCGCGACTGGCCCGAACAGAAAGTGCGCCTGATCGGCCGGCCCAAGTTTACCGAGGGGGGCAAGTACAAGGAAATCGACAAGCCGGGTCAGTGCAAGACGTTCAACTTCCAAATTCCCCTGATTGCGGCGGGCGAGTCGGCCGAGGTCGAATTGCTGTATGAGATCACTCGCTGGCGGATCGAGTTCATCGCGCCGGCCGACGAGCTGACCCTGCCGCGCGGCGCCCCGCGCGAGGTGCGCGAGCAGTTCATCGGCTTGGCGCCGGGGTTGGAGATGAAGCACCCCAAGATCAAAGACCTGGCACGCGATTTGAAGCAGCGAAACGAGGACGACGGCGCCTGGAGCATGATCAAGGGATTTTGGAAGTGGACGCGGGACAACGTCGAATTCAAGAACGGCGATTTCCGCGGGGCACTTTTCGCCGTCGAGGAGCATTGCGGCGACTGCGAAGAGATGAGCGCGCTTTTCGTCAGCATGTGCCGGCTGTCGAACGGGGTGGCGCGAAGCGTTTGGGTCGAGGGGCACAACTACCCTGAATTCTACTTGCTCGACAAGCAAGCGCGCGGGCATTGGATTCCGGCCCAGGTCGTTGGGCCGGCCTGGTTCGGTGAGATGGTCGAGTACCGGCCGATCCTGCAGAAGGGGGACCGCTTTTACGACCCTTTCAAACGCGAGTTCGTTCGTTACTCGCCGCAGACGGTCAAGGGCGAAGGCGAGATCCTACCCACGCTCGTCGTCGAGCACCAGGTCATCTCCGACCAGGACATCATGGCACCCGATTACAGGAACCCGAAGTAGGGATCGTGGTTGCTGGAATGGGGCATTTCGAGCGAGGTGCTGAAGCTATGAAGCACTTCTCCAATTTGCAATTGGCGACTTGCCGTTCGCA